>JASFLF010000029.1:0-11966 GCA_050118235.1 Gammaproteobacteria bacterium
CCCGAGTGCTTGGCATCGGCGTCGGGAATAATTTTAATGATTTTGCCGCTGGGGACCGCCGTATAACCATGCACATCCAAAACCGTGAGAAATACCTGATAGATTTCCCGCTGGCTCATGGGCCGTTTGGAAATGATGGTGACTTTCCCTTTTACCCTAGGGTCGACAATGAAATTTTTCCCGGTGATATCGGCCACACTTTGTATGACCGCATTAATGTCGGCGCCTTTGAAATTCAAGGTGGTACTGGCCGCAAATCCCTGTAACGGCATTAGCCACCACAGGCAACACAAACACAGGAAAATTACCTTTGTAGATTTCCCCCTTGCGAGTAGTCCCCTTTGCCCCTTTGTTATGTTGATAATATCTGCAATGTCCATAGTGTTAAACCTATACTGTTTTTGTTTTGGTCTCATAGAATTTGCTTTCATTGAATCTGAAAGGTAAACGATCTCGGCGTGCCGTTTCGTTCGATATCGACTGTGACGGAGGTTGCGGTTGACAAGTCCCGCAGGATTTCCAATGCTTTAATGGGATTGTCCATTGGCACACCGTTGACGGCTTTGACAATATCCCCTGACCGCAAACCGAACTTGGTCAACAATCGTCTATCTTTACCGGGGCGGATTCTATAGCCCTCCAACCTGCCGCCTTTGTTGTAGGGCTGCACCCTCACCAGCCCCATGACACTTTGAGGATCGTTGATCAACGCATCGCGGTAATGGCGCAGGATTTGCGACGTATCAGCCGTTGCGGTATCAATAGGTTGTGGCGGCGCACGGCCCACATCGCGCCTGGAGCTAGGTATGCCGCGACTTATGGCTGTCGCGGTGTCTCCCGGTAAAGATTCCACCGGCAGTTTCAAAGTCTCCAACTGGCCGTTGCGTTCTAAAATCACCCGATCTTCGAAAATATCGTTCAATGTGGCGCCGCCGGGTACTTCATCGCCAATGGCATAGGACTCATCTTCACCTTTGGCATCGGCGATAATCGCCCGCGCTATGTCTTTATCTTGCGAAGAAAAGACACCGCGTAATTTAAGGTTCAGGCGGGTTTCCGGAGCGGCAGCCACTTCGGCAACCGGTGGCGGGAGCTTTTTCTTTTCAAATTTACCGAATAGGTGGAATTGACTGATTTTCGCCGCCAACCGCTGCTCCGCTGCGGCGGAGGTCGATTGATTGCTGGCTACCCGTATATTTTTATTGGCGGAGACCGCCGAAGCGGGAACATCGGGGACGGGGACTAATTTCCAAGTCAGTGCCGCAAAACTGTTGGCAATTAATACAATACCAATGAGAGTGGCAATCACTGGTAAACGCTTATCCAGGCCATCCACCCAAAACCGCTGAATAAAATTTTCACCCCATTCTTTCATGTAAAAACCAATAAAATTCCTTAATATTTAATCTGTTGGCGCACTCTTAGGATGCCCCACTGATGCGAGCTGCATATTGTACCTGCAATGACGAAGGATTTCCGTAAATAGTGTGAGACGGGACATCTGATAATGCTAGGATCGCTATGTTACGGCACGCTTAGCTTTATTTCAGTGGAATATGCACATTCGCTGCCCATTGTGCGAATATTGTAACAATAATCTATTTGATATGTTGACACCGCGGCCCATCATTTTTATTAGTCTGTGCCTATGCCTGTTTAGTTCTGAGGCTGCCTATCTATTTGACGATACCGATGAGCGGTTTATTAAATTGGATGCTGAAGGCGAACCTTTGCATAGTTCCGCCACCACGTGGGATTGCGTGCTGGATCGCAAAACCGCGTTGATTTGGGAAGTGAAATCCACCCAAGGGCTTCGCCATCGTGAAAATACCTATACCTGGTACAACCCCAATCCGCAGACCAATGGCGACGCTGCCGGATTTCGAAATGGCGGGCATTGCACCGGCTCTGAATGCGATACCCAATCCTATATTGAGGCCGTAAACCGCCAAGGATTATGTGGATTTCACCACTGGCGCTTGCCCAGCCGGGAAGAACTACGCTCACTGGTGAATTACCGCTTGCGCCCGCCTAACCCTACGATTAACAATGGCTTTTTCCCACAATCCCTACCCCGTTTCTATTGGTCTGCCACCCCTGACGCCAACGACAGTGACAGTGCCTGGGGGATCGGTTTTACGTTCGGCTATGATTACAGTTATTTTAAAAGCGATCTCGGTTATGTCCGTCTGGTCACTTCGGAGAATAGGTTGAATAAGTGACAAAAAGCGCAGTGTACCTATTTTTAATTGTTGTATCGCTAGCGCCCGCTGAGTTGTGTGCCGCACAGCAGTGCCGAGATACCCTGCCCGATAGCACAGCGGAAAAACGCTTCAAACTGTTAACAGGGATGGTTATCGATCAACGCCGCCACTTGGTGTGGATGCGTTGTAGTGTCGGTCAGCTGTGGGATAGTGAAAAAAACACTTGTAGCGGGGATGCCCAATCGTTTACCTGGTTTCAAGCCAGTCAATACCTCAATCAACCATCCATTCGCGGCCATCATTGGCGTCTGCCGTCCATCAGTGAATTAAGCTCCATAACCGAACTGAGCTGCTACAATCCGGCGATAGACCTAAAACTTTTTCCCAATACTCCTTCGTCGCATTATTGGTCTGCCACGGCGTTTAGCAATCAAGCGGGTCATTATTGGCTGGTGCAGTTTCTAACCGGGGAAAATCACACCGATACGGGAAAACGCTTGGCGTTTGTGCGCTTAGTGAAAACGCTGCCGCCATCGTCGATTCGTTAACCTAGAAACATCAGTTGAACATCGATTTACGGCAAATCTTAGTGCCCAGTGCAAGGCGCGTCCCGCCGGTAATGGCCGTAGTCCTTACCAAGGGACGTAACGCAGCAATGGGTGCTAAGATTTGTTGCAAATCGGTGTAGTTTCTTGGCGCCTTCCATGTAAATAAATGTGAGGCACATATGTTCAATCATAGTTTCAACTACTTACATAGCATTCAAGCGGTCAACTGATGTTTCCAGGTTAATGTTCGCAAGTGGCGAGAAATTCTATATCCGGCCAACGCTCCACCATCAATTCCAGATTGACCCGGGTAGGCGCGATATAAGTCAAGTTGTCGGCGGCGTCCATGGCTAGATTATCGTGGGCTTTTTTGCGAAATTCCTCCAATTTTTGCCCATTGTCGCAGTGAATCCAGCGTGCTGTCGCCACATTGACGTTTTCAAAACTGCAATCCACGTTGTATTCGCTTTTCAGTCTGTGTGCCACCACATCAAATTGTAATATGCCCACCGCGCCAACAATTAAATCATTACTATTTAGGGGGCGAAACAATTGCGAGGCCCCCTCTTCGCACAATTCTTGTAATCCTTTCTGCAGGGCTTTCATGCGCAGCGGATCGCGCAGCCTGGCCCTGCGGAACAACTCAGGTGCAAAGTGGGGAACCCCGGTATATTTGAGGTCTTCGCCCATGGTAAATGTATCGCCGATTTGTATGGTTCCGTGATTGTGCAAGCCGATAATATCGCCGGGAAACGCCGCGTCCACATGCTCGCGATCGGATGCCATAAAGGTTATGGCATTGGCGATTTTCACGTCCCTGCCAATTCGAACGTGACGCACTTTCATGCCTTGGTCGTAGCTGCCGGAACACACCCGCAGGAAGGCAATACGATCGCGGTGCTGGGGATCCATATTGGCTTGAATTTTAAACACAAACCCCGTGAATTTTTCTTCGTCAGGACTCACCTCGCGGGTTTCGGTTTGCCGGGAGGGTGGCGAAGGCGAATAGGAAACCAGTGCTTCCAATAATTCCTGCACACCGAAGTTGTTGATCGCCGAGCCAAAAAATACCGGAGTTAGCCTACCGTCCAAAAACGATTGCAGGTCAAACTCATGGCTGGCGCCTTTGACTAACTCAACTTCTTCGCGAAAATCAGCCATCACGCTAGCGCCCAGCAACTCATCCAGCCGCGGATTATCCAAGCCATGGATGATCTCACCTTGTTGCACTTTACCGCCGTGGGTGGAGCTGTAGAGATGCACGTTATCATCGTGCAGGTTGAACACGCCTTTAAACCGCTTGCCCATGCCGATGGGCCAGGTGATCGGAGCACATTGGATTTTCAGAATGTCTTCGATCTCGTCCAGTAAATCAACGGGTTCCCGGCCTTCCCGGTCCAGTTTATTGATAAAACTGATGATGGGCGTATCACGCAGGCGACACACTTCCATGAGTTTAATGGTGCGATCCTCCACACCTTTGGCGCAGTCAATCACCATTAGAGCCGAATCCGCGGCAGTTAAGGTGCGATAAGTATCTTCCGAAAAGTCCTCGTGACCGGGAGTATCCAGCAAATTGATGATCATTTGTTTATACGGAAACTGCATCACCGAAGTGGTCACCGAAATACCGCGTTGCTGTTCCAATGCCATCCAGTCCGAAGTCGCATGACGAGCCGCTTTGCGCCCTTTTACCGTGCCGGCCAATTGAATGGCTTTGCCGTAGAGCAGTAATTTTTCGGTCAGCGTGGTTTTGCCCGCATCAGGATGGGAAATTATGGCGAACGTACGCCGCCGCTTGGCTTCTTCGGCAATCTTAGACATGTAACGAAAAAAAACTCACAACAGGATTAGAAGGTGACGCAACGGAGTCGGTGTTCAAACTTGGTGTGTTCGCTCTTGGTTACCACACTGGTTACCGCGCACTTAGTTTTTGACACTTGTTTCTCACCTGAAAGGCACCGAGAGAAAATATGGTGGGCCGTGAAGGATTCGAACCTTCGACAAACGGATTAAAAGTCCGCTGCTCTACCAACTGAGCTAACGGCCCCAAAAAAAGAGTTGCAATCATACAGAAATGACAGGGAAAGACAAGCCCTACCAAGAGCAAAACAGTGATTTCGAGCGAATTTCTGATTTGACATCTCCATGGTCAGCGTCAATGGCGGTGCGCCGGCTTTTAGCCTGTGTGTGGGCCTGTATGTAATAACCTGGACAGCCGGGAAGGGCCAGTGCGGTATAAAATCGCATGTATTGCGCCATAAATAATTAAATTAGCCCGATACATGACTAATACGCGCAGTCACTTTACAATAGCGGTCTTTTATTAAAGTCCACCCCATGCTTGGCCGTTTAATATCGGTTAAGGGGAGACACGATAACCATACATTTGAGAGGATTTACATGGAATTCGCTACTTTTGCTGAAGCTCGATCAATACTATTGTGGAGCGCGTTCGCAATCGCATTCGTGATGGGCGCTGTGGTCAATAAAACCAATTTTTGCACCATGGGCGCAGTCTCCGATATCGTCAATATTGGTGATACGGGGCGCATGCGTGCCTGGTTGTTTGCTATAGCAATCGCCATCCTCGGCGTAGTTGTGCTCAGCCTGACCGGTCTGGTTAATGTCAAACAATCGTTTCCACCTTATACCGGAAGCTTGCTAGTGTGGGCAGAGAATATTCTCGGTGGCGTATTATTTGGTATCGGTATGACGCTGGCCAGCGGCTGTGGCAATAAATGCTTGATCCGCATCGGCGGTGGTAACCTAAAATCGATTATGGTGTTTGTGGTTATCGCCATCATCGCCTATTTTATGATGTATCCATTTCCTGGCACCGACCAAACATTGATGTCGGTGTTATTTTACGATTGGATCCGCCCCCTGGCGGTCAATCTGAAAACCGGCCAGGACTTGGGTTCAGTAATTGCCGGCGCGGAAAACGCGGCCACAGTCAACGCCGTAATCGGCACGGTACTGGGTTTAGCATTGCTGGCATTTGTGTTCAAATCCGCGGATTTCCGCAAATTTGACAACATCTTGGGGGGATTAATCGTCGGTGCCGCCGTTTTGGGCGGATGGTTTATTAGCTCAAACCTGGCCATTGACCTGGACGGTGAAACGTATTCAATGCCCAAGTACATGCAGGAATGGGAATTTCTCGCTGATAGCACAGTTAACAAGCCGGCTGAGGCCCGTCAGTTGAGCCCGCAGTCATATACCTTTATTAACCCCATGGGACAAACCTACAACTACGTCACCAACGGTTTTAACTATAAAATCTTGTCGTTTGGCATCATGAGTGTGTTTGGTGTGATCTTGGGTTCTTTATTCTGGGCGTTGATCAGCAAAGGGTTCCGCATCGAATGGTTTGCCAGTTTTCGTGACTTTTTAAACCATTTCATCGGCGCGTTATTAATGGGTTTTGGCGGTATCATGGCGTTGGGCTGCACCATCGGTCAGGGAGTCACCGGCGTTTCCACCTTGGCCATTGGCTCTTTCCTGGCGTTTGGCAGCATCGTTCTCGGCAGCGCCCTGACTATGAAGGTCCAGTATTATAAAATGGTGTATGAAGACGAAGCGACGTTCTTTAAGTCCCTCGTCACCGGTCTTGTGGACCTGAGACTGCTGCCATCGGGTATGCGAAAACTTGAGGCGGTATAACATCAGTCCGAGGAAAGGGAGAGTGAAATTAGCTCTTCCCTCCTTAACGTAGAACTTAGGGATCAAGAGTTTTTAATCACAAAAAAGCCGGTTTCAAACCGGCTTTTTCTGTATCTTTTTAGTGCTATCCCGCTTTAACTATCAGCACTCGCTTCGGCTTGCGCTTCTCCTTCAGATTCCAGCGGCCGGTCGACCAACTCCACAATCGCCATGGGCGCGCTGTCACCGGCACGATAACCGCATTTAAGGATACGCAAATAGCCACCGGGGCGATCCTTGTAACGCGGCCCCAACTCGTTAAACAATTTGCTGACCATGTCGCGGTCACGAATCCGATCAAACACCAAACGACGGTTTGCCACTGAATCGGTTTTCGATCTGGTAATTAGCGGTTCCGCCACGCGGCGCAGCTCTTTCGCCTTGGGTAAAGTCGTTTTAATAACTTCATTTTTAAACAAAGAAGCCGCCATATTTTTAAACATCGCTGACCGATGCGAGCTATTGCGGTTTAATTGCCGACCTGAGTTTCTGTGACGCATGACTAAATCCTTACTTCGTACTGGTTCGATTATTGTTAGCTATTGGCTAGGCATATATTGGGTTAGTTTCGCTAGCTTGCTTTAGCCCCTTTGGCTTAGCAGATTATGCCGTTTCTTTCTTTTTCTGGTCCTTCAGGCTTGCTGGGGGCCAGTTTTCCAAACGCATACCTAAAGACAAGCCTTTGGAAGCCAACGTACTCTTGATTTCAGTGAGTGATTTTTTGCCCAAATTAGGCGTTTTCAACAACTCCACTTCAGTGCATTGAATCAAATCACCGATGTAAAAAATTTGTTCCGCTTTCAAACAATTGGCGGAACGTACGGTTAACTCGAGATCGTCCACTGGCCGTAGCAAGATCGGATCGATTTCGGGCTCTTCCTTCTTGGCTTCGGTTTCTTCGTGGCTTTCCAAATCGACAAACGTAGACAGTTGATCTTGCAAAATAGTTGCTGCACTACGAATGGCGTTTTCCGGATCAATGGTACCGTTGCTTTCCAATTCGAATATCAGCTTATCTAAATTAGTCCGTTGCTCCACACGGGCACTGTCCACCACATAAGCCACCCGAGTAATGGGACTGAACGAGGCGTCTAGATGCAAACGACCGATGGTTTGATCTTCATCGGCTTTGGCACGTTGACTGGCTGGCTGATAACCACGACCGGTTTCAACTTTCAAATTCATTTTCAATTCGCCGTTTTTGGTCAAGTGCGCAATCACATGCTCGGGATTGACGATTTCAACATCGTGATCCAAAGTGATATCACCGGCAGTCACCGGACCTTCGCCTTTCTTTTGCAGAGTCAAGGTGGCTTCTTTGCGATTGTGCATTTTTATGGCGACGTCTTTCAAATTCAGAAGAATATCGATAACGTCTTCCTGAACCCCTTCGATGGTGCTGTACTCGTGCAACACACCCTCGATTTCCAATTCGGTTATGGCGGCGCCTTGCATGGAAGACAACAAGATACGGCGCAGCGCATTTCCCAAAGTATGCCCAAATCCACGTTCCAGCGGCTCTAAAGTCACTTTAGCGTGTGTCGGGCTGATATTTTGTACGTTTACAATGCTTGGTTTTAAAAATTCGGAATATGAACCTGGCATGAATTGTCCTCTTTTAGGCTCTTGCGTGCCTTACTTTCTGCTCTACCTTTTCGCTAGTTAGTGTAGACCATAGCTTCGGTTTTTACAGCTTGTTGATCAATTACTTAGAATAAAGCTCTACGATCAAGTGTTCATTAATATCGGATGGCAGTTCACTGCGTTCCGGGCGCGCTTTGAATACACCGGACATTTTTTTCACGTCCACATCGACCCATTCCACGAAACCACGCTGCGTAGCCATTTCCAAAGCGCCTTGAACGCGCAGATGCTTTTGCGCTTTGTCCGTTACCGCGACTTCATCAGATGGATTCACTCGATATGACGGAATATTTACCCGCTTGCCGTTCACCAGAATACTGTTGTGACGTACCAATTGACGTGCTTCGCTGCGCGAGGACGCAAATCCCATGCGGAAAACAACGTTATCCAAACGAGATTCCAACGCCTGCAACAAATTCTCACCCGTGGCGCCTTTGCGGCTGTCCGCATCTTGATAATACAAACGGAATTGTTTTTCCAAAATACCGTAGATACGTCGCATTTTCTGTTTTTCACGCAACTGTACGGCATAGTCCGATAAACGTCCGCGGCGTTGACCGTGTTGACCGGGAGGAAAGTCTCGGTTTTCAAAAGGGCAACGGTTGCTAAAGCATTTTTCGCCTTTTAAAAACAATTTGCTGCCTTCGCGGCGGCACATGCGGCATTTCGGGCCTGTGTATTTTGCCATTCTCCTATATCTCCGGTCTTATACTCGACGTCTTTTGGGGGGACGGCACCCATTGTGTGGAATAGGTGTTACGTCTGTGATACTAGTAATAGTGAATCCTTGTGCGTTTAATGCTCGAATGGCAGACTCACGACCCGGTCCCGGGCCTTTGACGCACACTTCCATATTCTTCATACCCATTTCCTTCACGGTATTAGCCGCGTTTTCGGCAGCCACCTGAGCGGCAAATGGAGTACTTTTACGTGAACCACGAAAACCTGATCCACCGGAGGTCGCCCATGCTAGGGTATTGCCTTGGCGATCGGTTATGGTGACGATGGTATTGTTAAAAGATGCGTGGATGTGTGCGATACCATCCACAACATTTTTTTTCACTTTTTTGCGTGTGCGGGGACTTGCCATAAATTGAAACCTGTACGTTTTATATGTAGTTAATGAAATACTGGATTATTTCTTAATGACTCGGCGGGGACCTTTACGGGTACGCGCATTGGTACGAGTTCGTTGTCCGCGCACCGGTAAACCACGACGATGGCGAATACCCCGATAACAACCCATATCCATTAAGTGTTTAATATTCATGGAAATTTCACGGCGCAAATCACCTTCCACCGAAAACTTACCGATTTCACCGCGAATGCCGTCTAACTGATCTTCAGTGAGATCTTTGACTTTGGTGGCCGGATCTAAGCTTAAGGCAGCACAAATGTCTTGTGCCCGGGTACGACCGATGCCATAAATCGAGGTTAATCCGATTACCACATGCTTATTGACTGGGATGTTTATGCCCGCAATACGCGCCATCTATTTTTTACTCCTAAAAAAGTTCACTTAAAAAGTCACGCCTACTAAGCTACTCGTCGCGGTAAACGCGCAATTGTAAATTCGTAATGAAAACAAATCAATAGGACCGTGAAATTTTATGGTTTGATGTGCTTACAGAATCCAATATTCAGTTTCACAGTTCGTTTTACCAACTAACCTTGGCGTTGCTTGTGCCGGGGGTCGGAGCAAATGATTCTGACCACACCGTTGCGGCGCACCACCTTGCACTTATTGCACATCTTTCTCACTGACGCTCTAACTTTCATGATTTAACTCCAAAACAATTCTAATGATTTAAATTCCGCTACGGCCGTACCCTTTTAGATTGGCTTTTTTCATCAAGCCCTCATACTGGTGCGACATCAAATGGGCTTGTACTTGGGCAATAAAATCCATCACCACCACCACAATGATCAGCAAAGACGTACCTCCGAAATAAAACGGCACGTTAAAGTAAATAATCATAAATTCGGGCAGCAAACATACTACGGTAATGTACATCGCGCCGACCAAGGTAAGGCGTGACATCACATTATCGATGTATTTAGCGGTTTGTTCGCCGGGACGAATACCTGGTATAAACGCACCGGAGCGTTTCAAGTTATCAGCGGTGTCTTTCGGGTTGTAGATCAACGCTGTGTAAAAGAAACAGAAAAATATGATCGCCAAAGCGTAACAAATCACATAAACCGGTTGTCCCGGTGACAAGGTTGAGGAAATGTCTTTCAACCATCCCATCCCTTCCGTACTGCCGAACCAACCACCCAAGGTGGCCGGAAATAAAATAATGCTGGATGCAAAAATCGGCGGTATGACGCCTGCCATATTCACTTTTAAGGGCAAATGGGTCTTTTGAGCCGCATACACTTTGCGACCCTGTTGACGTTTGGCGTAGTTAACGGTAATACGGCGTTGGCCTCTCTCCATGAACACGACGAAACCGGTTACTACCACAGCCAGAATCAAAATCCCGATCACGAGGAAAGCGCTTAATTCACCGATGCGAGCCAACTCCAGCGTGCCGCCAATAGCCGCCGGTAATCCCGCGACAATACCCGCAAAAATGATTATCGAAATACCATTACCAATACCGCGCTCAGTGACTTGCTCACCCAACCACATTAAAAACATAGTACCGGTGACCAAGCTGACCACAGCGGTAATCACAAAAGCCGTACCGGGATTAGGCACCACCGGCAACGCACCTACGGTCTGTGACTGCAGCGCAATTGAGACACCAACGGCTTGAAAGGTCGCCAACACCACTGTTCCGTAGCGGGTGTACTGAGTGATTTTTCTACGACCGGCTTCGCCTTCTTTTTTCAATTGTTCCAAAGAAGGCACCACCGCAGACAACAACTGCATAATAATGGACGCTGAAATATACGGCATCACGCCCAGGGCAAATAATGATAATCGTTTTAATGAGCCGCCGGAAAACATGTTGAACATGTCCAGAATCGTGCCTTTTTGCTGATCAAACAACAGCGCCAAGGCTTGCGGATCAATGCCGGGGACAGGAATGAACGATCCCACCCTGAACACCACCATTGCAAGCAGCACAAACAACAAACGCTGTTTCAGTTCTGTTAACTTGCCCGATCCCAGGGCATCAAGCATTGCCGAACGACTGCTGGACACTGAATTAATCCTCTATTTTGCCACCAGCCGCTTCAATGGCTTGGCGTGCACCCTTGGTGGCGCCCAAGCCTTTGATGGTTACCGCTTTGCTGATTTGGCCTGAGGCGATGACTTTAGCGTACTGAATCGCGCCACTGATAATATTGGCTTTTTTCAAGCCTTGCAGGTCTACCAGATCGCCTTCGACTTTTTCCAATTCATTCAGGCGAATTTCGGCGGTGACCCGCGCTTTTTTGGAACTGAAGCCCACTTTCGGCAATCTGCGATGCAACGGCATTTGGCCGCCTTCAAATCCCACTTTGTGGAAACCGCCGGCGCGCGACTTCTGACCTTTGTGGCCTCGACCCCCGGTTTTACCCAATCCCGAGCCGATGCCGCGACCGGGCCGCTTTTTGCCGGTTTTTGCCCCCTCTGCCGGAGACAACGTATTCAATCTCATTGTATTCTCTGACATCGTTAGGATTCCTCAATCTTTAACAAGTAAGATACCTTATTAATCATGCCCCGATTCTCGGGAGTATCTTGCACAGTTACGGTCTGATGTATACGACGGATCCCCAAACCAGCAACACATGCTTTGTGGGCCGCTAATCTACCGTGAACACTTTTTACCAATGTGAGTTTGATCTGACTCATGTCTAACCTGTAATTTCTTCTATGGTTTTACCACGCTTTGCGGCAATGGCTTCCGGGGTTGCCATTGTTGTCAAA
>JASFLF010000030.1:0-11915 GCA_050118235.1 Gammaproteobacteria bacterium
AAAACAATGACTTGATCATCCTCATAAACAATATCCGAAGGAATGGTACCTTGGCTGATGTTGCAAAATAAACAATCACTCATGATTTTTGCCCCCGCGCGGCTTTTTCGTCTAATCCCGACAGGCCAAAACGCCGTTGAAGCTCCTCTAACACTTGTTGCGGCTCCAAACCCAAGTGAGCCAGCATCACCAAGCTATGAAACCATAAATCCGCGGTTTCATAGATAATTTGCCCGGAATCACCGGATTTTGCGGCAATCACGGTTTCCGTGGCCTCTTCACCGATCTTTTTTAATATGGCGTCTAGACCTTTCGCATACAAGCGCGCCACGTAAGAACTGTCCGGATCGGCGTTTTTGCGTTGCTCCAATACTTGGGCCAGTTCTGCCAATATGTCAGTATTCATGATCTGCCTATGATCCTCGAACAATTTTGTCGGGTCGTCCAACCACTGTTTTAAAATTCACCACGAAGATCACGAAGGTAAAAAAATTTTCGAAATCTTGGTGTGCTTCGTGGTAACAATTAATTTTTATATTCTGCTCCGGCCACAGCTTACTTGTAGATCTGTTGCGGGTCCTTGATGACCGGCTCCACCTCTACCCAGCGATCGCCTTGCAGTTGTTTGTAAAAACAACGTTCGCGACCGGTGTGACAGGCAATGCCGCCGATTTGCTCAACAGAAAGTAGTATCACGTCATTATCACAATCCAGACGAATATCCTTGATGCGTTGGACATGGCCGGACTCCTCGCCCTTGCGCCACAATTTATTGCGCGAGCGCGACCAATAAATGGCGCGGCCCTCTTGTACGGAAAGTTTCAAGGACTCGCGGTTCATCCACGCCATCATGAGCAACTTGCCCGTTGCATGATCCTGAGCTATGGCCGGAACCAAGCCGTCTTCAGCCCATTTTATATCGTCTAACCAGGTGTCACTCATAACATTCGCTCAAGCAAAGGCTCTTAGAAATACTTCCTCCGTATCAACGCGCTTACAACCGCACTTCTATGCCTTGTGCGGCCATGGCGCGTTTGGCTTGTTCTACAGTAAATTCGCCGAAATGAAAAATACTGGCTGCCAATACCGCATCAGCATGGCCTTGTTTAATGCCTTCCACCAGATGCTGCAGGGTGCCCACACCGCCGGAGGCGATCACCGGTACCGAAACCGCTTCACTAATGGCGCTGGTTAACGCCAAATCGAAACCTTGTTTAGTGCCGTCCCGGTCCATGCTGGTCAACAGGATTTCCCCCGCGCCATACTCAACCATGCGCCGGGCCCACTCTACGGCATCGATTCCGGTGGGTTTGCGGCCACCATGGGTAAATATTTCCCAGCGCAACGGCTCACCCTCACCACTGACTTGCTTGGCATCGATGGCAACCACAATACATTGGGAACCGAAACGTTGGGCCGCCTCTTGGACAAATTCAGGATTATTGACGGCGGCGGTATTGATGGCCACTTTGTCCGCCCCGGCGTTCAACATGCGGCGGATATCGGCCGACTGGCGAATACCGCCGCCTACCGTCAAGGGTATAAACACTTCCCCCGCCACTTCTTCCACCACATGCACCATGGTTTCGCGTTCATCGGAACTGGCGGTAATATCCAAAAAGGTAATTTCATCGGCGCCTTGTTCGTCATAACGTTTGGCGATTTCCACCGGATCGCCGGCGTCGCGGATATCCACGAATTTTACGCCTTTTACAACGCGGCCGTTATCCACGTCCAGACAGGGAATAATTCGTTTTGCTAAGCCCATTCGCGTTACTCGTTACTCGTTGTTCGTTACTCGTTGTTCGTTGTTCGTAATTCTCGGTTCGTTTTTTTCACGACCACGAATAACGAACCACGACTTATCTGCACAACTCGTCCGCCAGCTTTTGACCTTCAGCGAAATCCAGCGTGCCTTCGTAAATGGCCCGCCCGGTGATGGCGCCCATGATGCCTTCGTCCGCTACATCGCACAGAGCGCGGATATCGTCTAAATTGGTAATACCACCGGAGGCAATAACCGGAATGGTAATGGCGCGGGCCAGTTTCACAGTGGACTCGGTGTTGACGCCACTCATCATGCCGTCTCGGCTGATGTCGGTATAGATAATGGCTTCCACGCCATCTTTTTCAAAATGTTGGGCGATGTCGATCACATCGTGGCGAGATAACTTTGACCAGCCATCGATGGCCACCTTGCCATCTTTGGCATCCAGCCCGACAATAATATGACCCGGGAAATTCAGGCACAAATCGGAAACGAAATGCGGCGCATTCACCGCTTTGGTGCCAATGATGCAGTATTGCACGCCGATATCCAAATAACTCTGCACGGTATCTTCGTCGCGAATTCCCCCGCCCACTTGAATGGGCACATCCGGGCACGCCGCCACGATTTTCTTAATCACTGCGCCGTTCACCGGTTTGCCTTCGAACGCGCCGTTCAAGTCCACCAAATGCAATCGTTTGGCGCCCGCATCCACCCATTTTTTCGCCATCATCACCGGATCGTCGGAAAACACCGTATCGTCTTCCATTTTACCCTGACGCAAACGCACACATTTGCCATCTTTTAAGTCAATGGCGGGAATCAATAACATGATAAGCTCCTCGGCAAATCAAAAACCGTTTTGAAAACCGTTCTAAAAACCACGGTCAATCAGTTCCATCCCATTTGAGAAAGTTCTGGTATAGCGTCAATCCCACGTGTTGACTTTTCTCCGGGTGAAATTGCACTGCAAACACATTGCCCTGTGTCACGGCACTGGCAAATGGGAACCCATACGAGGTGGAGGCCGCCACCGGCTCGGACGTTTGCGGTTGTACATAAAAGCTGTGCACAAAATAGAAACGGGCATCTTGAGGGATGTTCTGCCACAAGGGGTGTTTGATCACTTGATTGACCTGGTTCCAGCCCATGTGCGGGACTTTAAGCCGTTCATTGGTTATAGGGTCATGCAGGTTGCTATCGAAGGCGAGGACTTTACCGGGGATAATACCCAAACACTGGGTGCCTTCGTTCTCTTCACTAAAATCCATTAACGCCTGCAGGCCAACGCAAACACCTAACAACGGCTTTTGTTGAGCGACTTCTTTGATAACCGTGTCCAGCCCCAGACGTTTGATTTCAGCAATGCAATCGCGAATCGCGCCAACGCCCGGCAATACCACGCGGTCGCAGGCCAGTATTTCTTCGCCTTCGGAACTCACCACAACCTTGGTATTCTCCGCCACGTGTTCCAGTGCCTTGGAAACCGAGTGCAGGTTACCCATTCCATAATCGATAACAGCGACTGACTTCATTTTCTAACCGCTTCCTAAACTTACAAGCTGCCTTTGGTGGAAGGCATAATGTTTTCCATACGAGGATCCCGTTCCACAGCCATACGCAACGCACGTCCAAAGGCTTTAAACACGGTTTCCGCTATGTGGTGCGCATTGTCGCCGCGGACATTATCCACATGTAACGTCACTTTGGCATGATTGACAAAGCCTTGAAAAAATTCCTTGAACAAATCCACATCGAATTCGCCAATGCGAGCACGGGTGTAAGTCACATGGTGTTCCAAACCCGGACGGCCGGAAAAATCCACCACCACGCGCGACAACGCCTCGTCCAACGGCACATACGCATGACCGTAACGGCGAATGCCTTTTTTATCGCCTACGGCTTGGGCAAAGGCTTGCCCGAGGCTAATACCCACATCTTCCACCGTATGATGGGCATCGATGTGCAAATCGCCTTTGGCCTGAATGTCCATATCGATCAAACCATGACGGGCGATTTGATCCAGCATGTGTTCCAGAAACGGCACGCCAATATCCAGTTTCGAGGCGCCTTGCCCATCCAGATTGACACTCACACTGATCTGGGTTTCCAAGGTATCCCGTTGTATTGAGGCTTTGCGTTCTGATATGCCTTGTGTCATAAGAGGACTTCCTGAATGAAATACGTAATGTTTATTTTATACGCTTTTATTTAATATGCTGTAATTTAACACACTATTTATTTTATGCGCTTTTGATACACTTTTTATTTTATACGGAATTCCGCAGAGCGCGCGTGCGCCGTCAAGCCTTCACCGCGAGCCAGTATAGAGGCGGTTTTACCCAATTCGGAGGCGCCTTCGGCGGAACACATAATGATACTGGAGCGTTTCTGAAAATCGTATACACCTAACGGTGATGAAAACCGCGCCGTGCGCGAGGTAGGCAACACATGGTTAGGACCCGCGCAATAATCGCCGACGGCCTCCGCTGTATAACGCCCCATGAAAATGGCACCGGCGTGGCGGATATTCTCCACCATGGCTTGAGGATCTTCCACGGATAATTCCAAATGCTCAGGCGCAATGAAGTTGGCCACTTCCACCGCTTCGGTCAAATCTTTCACTTTGATCAACGCACCGCGGTCATTCAAGGACACTTTTAAAATCTCGGCCCGCTCCATTTCACCAAGCAATCGTTGAATTTGCGCTGCTACCGCATCGAGAAACGGTTCGTCATCACTGACCAGAATCGCTTGCGCGTCTTCATCGTGCTCGGCCTGGGAGAACAAATCCATGGCGATCCACTCAGGATCGGTTTTGCCATCGCATACCACCAGGATCTCCGATGGTCCGGCGATCATATCGATGCCAACGTGACCATAGACCAAGCGCTTGGCGGTGGCCACGTATATATTGCCGGGACCGACGATTTTATCCACACCGGGCACCGTTTGCGTACCATAGGCCAAAGCGGCCACCGCTTGCGCCCCACCGATAGCGAATACTTGATCCACCTCGCAAATGGCCGCTGCCGCTAACACCAATTCATTGATTTCACCACCAGGTGTGGGTACTACCATGATTAGCTCTTGTACCCCAGCCACTTTAGCCGGCAAGGCATTCATCAACACCGATGAGGGATAGGCCGCTTTGCCGCCGGGCACATATAACCCGACTCGGTCCAAGGGCGTGACTTTTTGACCCAACACGGTGCCGTCGGCCTCCGTATAAGACCAACTATCTTGTTTTTGGTGTTCATGATAATCCCGCACCCGATGCGCTGCCTGCTGCAATGCCTCGCGTTGATCCTGGGTAATGTTGCTAAGCGCCTGCTGCAAGCGTTCTTTGCCGATGCACAATTGCGCCATGGAGCCGACCTGCATGCGGTCAAAGCGGTTGGTGTATTCCACTAAGGCCTCATCACCGCGCTGGCGCACTTGATCGATAATTTCCTCAACAGTATTGTTAACCTTACGATCGGATACTGTTTCCCACGCCAGCAATCGTTCCAGATTTTGCCAAAACTGCGGGGCTTGTGTATTGAGTCGTTTGATGTTCATGGCCTTTACACCAATGGGGTTGCGGTTCTTTTAAGTGACGTACTGTTTAAGAGCGGTCTTCAACCGCTTTTGCTATATGATCGATAAACTGCCTTACGACCTGGTGCTTCATCTTCATGGAAGCCTTATTGACAATCAAACGGGAGCTAATGTCCGCCATATGTTCCAATGGCATTAAGCCGTTGGCTTTTAAGGTATTGCCGGTATCCACCAAATCCACAATCCTGTCCGCCAAGCCGACGATGGGCGCCAATTCCATGGAACCGTATAATTTGATCACTTCCACTTGCTGGCCTTTTTCCGCGTAATATCGGCGCGTGGAATTAACGAACTTAGTGGCAATTCTCAGCCGCCCATTAAGGCCATTGGGAGCGTGCGGCCTATCTTTTTCAGCGACTTTGCCTGCCACCATCAGCTTACATACAGCGATGCGTAAATCCAGAGGCTCATATAAACCATCGCCCCCGTGTTCCATCAACACATCTTTGCCCGCCACGCCTAAATCGGCGGCACCGTATTGCACATACGTGGGCACATCGGTGGCACGCACTATCAACAATTTAACATGCTCTTGATTAGTGTCCAAAATCAGCTTGCGGCTGGTGTCCGGATCATCCACCGGCGTGATCCCCGCCTGGGCCAGTAGCGGTACGGTTTCTTTAAAGATGCGCCCTTTTGATAGCGCGATAATTAATGAATTGTTCATCACTAGTTTGATTATTTAATTGGGAATCCGGCGAATGGTGGCGCCTAGTTGATGCAATTTTTCTTCTATGCGTTCATAACCCCGGTCGATGTGATAAATACGCTGTACCGTCGTATCACCTTTGGCGACAAGTCCCGCTAATACCAGACTGGCGGACGCCCGTAAATCCGTGGCCATCACCGGCGCTGCCGTCAATTGCTCCACTCCGGTAATAATCGCAGTATTGCCTTCCAAGCGAATATCGGCGCCCATGCGTTGTAATTCCTGCACATGCATGAAACGATTTTCGAAGACGGTTTCGGTAATGGTGCTCGAGCCCTCGGCGACGGCGTTCAACGCGGTAAATTGCGCTTGCATGTCAGTGGGAAACGCCGGATAAGGCGCGGTATGAACGGAGACGCTTTTAGGGCGCTGGCCTTTCATATCCAATAGGATCCAATCCTCGCCTACTTCGATATGCGCACCGGCTTCTTTGAGTTTGATCAGCACCGCATCCAACATACCCGGTTTAGTGTCCTTAACTTTCACTTTACCTCGGCTAATCGCGGCCGCCACTAAAAAAGTGCCGGTTTCGATGCGATCCGGTAATACCGAATAGTCGGTACCTTTCAATTCGTCCACGCCTTCGATGATCAAAGTGTCGGTGCCGGCGCCGTGGATCTTGGCGCCCATTTTATTCAGGCACTGCGCCAGGTCCACCACTTCGGGTTCCCGGGCGGCGTTTTCGATCACGGTAGTGCCTTTTGCCAAAGTGGCCGCCATCATCAGGTTTTCGGTACCGGTTACAGTCACCAAATCCATTACCAATTTAGCGCCTTGCAAACGTTTTGCTTTGGCCTTGATATAACCGTTTTCAATTTTTATGTCAGCACCCATGGCTTGCAGGCCGTGCACATGCAAATTGACCGGCCGCGAGCCAATGGCGCAACCGCCTGGCAACGACACTTCGGCTTGCCCAAACCGGCTCACCAACGGCCCTAGCACCAAAATTGAGGCGCGCATGGTTTTAACCAGCTCATAGGGGGCGAAAAACCGGTTGATAGTGGATACATCGGTTTCGATATTGAGTTTTTCGTCGATAACCAAATGCACCCCCATGGCACCCAGCAATTCCATGGTGGTGGTGATATCTTGCAGATGAGGCACGTTGCCCACGGTCATTGCGCCTTCGGCCAATAATGTGGCCGCCAAAATAGGCAGGGCGGCGTTTTTGGCACCGGAAATTCTAACCTCGCCATCAATAGAGGCACCGCCGGTAATGATTAATTTATCCATTAGTTGTTGTGTGTGTTTTTTGTTTCAGGATACGTGTATGCGGAGTGTTGCCGCTGTGGAGTCGCCCTTAAATATACCACTTACGTAAAATGGTTTTAAAGTTATTGGGCCTTTTCCCATTGTTCCGGAGTGTAGGCTTTGATAGTCAAAGCATGGATGGCGCCGCTGGAGATGTGCTCGTTGAGAGCGGAATAAACCATTTTTTGCTGTTGGACCAAAGACTTACCTTCAAAGCAATCACCCACTACCACGGCTTCGTAGTGATAACCATCGCCGTTCACGATCGCTTTTACGCCAGGTAAGCCTTCTTCAATTAGACGCTGAACTTGCTGGTTTTCCATGGCACATCTCTCGAGAATCTAAAAAAACAATATAAAAAACAAAAGGAAAAATGGAGCACCATTTTACCTTACATTGGCTACATCGCCAACATTTTGTCCACACCGGAGACCATAGCGATCTCGTGCATTTGCTTGGGTGTATTATTAAAAAGAATGGTTTTATTGTTTTTTTTCGCCTGTCGCATCCACTCGATTAGCAATGCAACTCCGGCACTATCGCTGCGAACAACAGCGCCTAGATCGATAACCAGTTCGTCATGTTGATCGCTGGTTTTTAATACAATATCGGCGCTTTTTTTTAATAGCGTTGGCACATTCTGATGGTTAAGCTCACCAATGATTGCGATGCTGCCATCCGCTGCGACTTCGATTCTGGCTTCAGTCATAGGAAGGTTCAAGAAGGCTTTCGTTGCGAGTTGCGTTCGGCGATATCATCGATCAATTTATCGATGCCTGCGTCTTTGATCTCTTTGGCGAAACTGGTACGGTAATTTGCCACCAGGCTGACGTTATCGATGGTCACGTCCCAGACTTTCCATTCATTGTTTTTAAGGTGCATTTTATAGTCGATCGGAATGGGAAAACCACCTTTTTGCTCTACCTCGGTGCGTACGGTGACCTCATCGGCATCCTCTTTTTTCGATTTCAGCGGAAGATAAGTGATTTTTTTGCCAATTGCCTCCAACAGCGCATTGGAATAGGTACGCACCAATAACTTTTGAAACTCCGCTGAAAACCGCTTCTTTTGGTCCTCCGACGCTTTTCGCCAGTATCTACCCAACACATACTGGGACATGGAGGTGAAATCGAAATGCGGCAAAATCATTTCATCGACGATTTGATACAAGCGATCGGATTCAGCGCGAACCACGGATTCTTCTTTTTCCAACCGCGCCATAATTTCTTTACTGGTTTCCACCACTAACTTCTGTGCCGGATGCTCTTCTGCAAACGCGTAAGCAGGCACCGCCAGCACACTGAAAAAACTAAACACTAACACAGAAATTGCAACATAACGGTTCATGGTTTTTCTCCGGTAACTACCTTCAATTGGGCCACACTCAAATTATAATCATTTACGACTCTAATATAGTCGCCGTAGGCTAAAATATAGGCTTGCAACGCGGTCATCACTTCGCTGGCTTCTTCCACACCCGCTTCAAAATCCGCATAAGTAGTAATCATCCAGCGCCTGCCAGACCGCGCCGCTTTATACAGCTGCTGCACCATTTCATGTTTGGCTTGCACCGTATGAAACGCTTCGGCCACCTGAAACGGTATGCCTTGCAAGGCGAAAGACTTTTTTTCCACCAATGCGTCCAGTTCGGCCTGCGCTTGTTTTACTTGCGCCTGTTGCGCACCGCTGTTCCAATCCCATTTCAAACCCAATACTGGCGTCAAACCCGCATGGTTAAACGGGTCATAAACCGCCACATCGGTAGTCTGAACCCGCTCCGGTGAGTACGCGAAAGACCCGCCTATGCCAGCGTATACGTTGGGGTAGGCTTCGGAGTTTTTTGCCGCCACCAAGGCCCGGCGAGCTTTAAGTCCGGCTTCCACTTGCCCCATTTCCGGGCGGTGGGTCAATGCTTTTTGCTGCAATCCAGCCAGCGTCATCTCCGGCAAATCCAGCGGCTCCAGGCGGCTGTCCGCCAGTTTCAGGCTGTCCTCGGCTTTCACGCCCAAAAGCATTTTGAGTGCGGCCATGGCGATTCGTTCCATGCCCACCAGCTCTGCACTATAACGTTGTACAAGACCGATTCCCGTCTGTAACGCAAACACATCGGATTGTTTGCCTTCACCTTCTTCGGCCCAGCGTTCAGCCAAAGACAAGGCGCCGCTTAGCTTATCCAACGCATCTTCTAGTAAATACTTACCGTCTACTGCCGCGAGATAGCCGTAATACGCTCTGGTGACGTCCAAATACACCTGAGCTCTTTCCAACTTCACATCCCCCTCTTTTATGGAGATATTGTTTTTGGCTGCAGTGGAATAATGTTCGATTTTGCCGTAAGTGTGTAGCGGCCGCACCACCGTGAACTCCAAATTGTACCAGGGACCGACCCCCTCGAAATCCAGAGAATTTGGATCGAATCGGCCGTCCGCCCCCTCAAAGAAACCGCCACGGATGGAAGGCGCAACACCTAAAAACGCATTAAAATCGTACATCCAACTGGCGCTATTCTTGGCTTCATCTAACATACCCCGCGCCACATCCACCAATTTTTCCCGTTCGGAGATACGCGGATCCAGGGTTAACGCCCGTTCGACAGCTTGTTCATAATTAAATGTAACATCTTCGGCTGTTGCGTTGTTGGCAAGCAACATCATCCCCAACACCGCCAGATAAAACTTACACCACATGGTTACTCAAATTCCTTAAAACACACATCTTCCAATTAAAATCACTCGCTCGCTTTGCTCACCAAAAACTGGCCAATGAGTTGCTCCAACACCACCGCGGACTGGGTTAACTTAAATTTGTCGCCGTTTTTCATGAAAGCGTCGGAACCACCAGGCTCCAAACCAATGTATTGTTCACCCAGCAACCCCGAAGTGAAAATACTGGCGCTGGTATCCTCCGGAATATTGTTGTATTGGCTTTCGATTTTTACTTTTACCTCGGCCTCATAAATTTCTTTGTCAAATCCGATGGACGATACCCGCCCAATGACCACCCCGGCCATAGTTACCGGGGAGCGGACTTTCAAACCGCCGATATTGGTAAAATTGAGCGTCAATTCATACCCTTCAGTATCGGCAAATGCGCTGATGTTACTGACTTTCATGGCCAGCATAAACAATGACGCGATACCTAAGGCCACAAACACCCCGACCCACAGTTGTACCATTTTTGATTGTTGCATAGTCTTAGCCTCCGAACATTAGGGCAGTCAACACGAAATCCAGGCCCAATACCGCCAATGAGCCATGCACGACGGTCCTGGTGGTCGCGCGGCTTACGCCTTCCGACGTGGGAACCGTATCATAGCCCTCAAATACCGCAATCCAGGTCACCACGACGCCAAATACAATGCTTTTGATCACCCCGTTGAGCACATCGTCATAGAGATCGACGCTGTCCTGCATTTGCGACCAAAACGTGCCTTCGTCCACACCCACCAGACCCACGCCGACAAAATACCCGCCCAACACACCGATGGCACTGAACAAGGCCGCCAACAAAGGCATCGCAATGATTCCGGCCAACAACCGCGGTGCGATCACCCGGTGCAGGGGATCCACCGCCATCATTTCCATAGCGGACAATTGTTCGGTAGCTTTCATCAAGCCAATCTCCGCAGTCAACGCCGAACCTGCACGCCCGGCAAACAACAATGCGGAAACCACCGGGCCCAACTCTCTCACCAAGGTCAGGGCGACCACCACGCCCAGGGATTCTTCGGCGCCAAAATCGATCAAGGTATTGTAGCCTTGCAAGCCCAACACCATGCCTACGAAATAACCGGCCACACCGATGATCAATAAAGACAGCACTCCTATCGCGTACAATTGTTGGATAATCAGACTGAAACGCCATAACACGCCCGGCACGCCGGTCAGTACGTGCAATAAAAACAAACAACCCCTGCCGAGTTTCTCGAACGTGCCCAGGGCCGATGCACCCAAACTTTCAAACAAGGAAATCACGTTTTGTCTCCGCTCAATAAATCATCGTACAGATCATCGGCGGGATAATGAAACGGCACCGGACCATCGCTTAGTCCATTTAAAAACTGTTTCACCCATTCCGACTGAGTCTCGTTTAGCGCTTCCGGCGTACCGGATTCCACGACTTTTCCTTCGGATATCACATAAGCAAAATCCGCTATAGACAGAGTTTCTTTCACGTCGTGGGAAACCAAGATACTGGTTAAGTGCAACGCGTCGTTCAAGCGGCGCAACAAAGACACTAGTACTCCCATCGTGATGGGATCCTGGCCGGTAAACGGCTCGTCATACATCATTATCATTGGATCCAGGGCAATGGCGCGGGCCAAAGCAACACGCCTGGCCATCCCGCCCGACAATTCACTGCACATCAACCGGGCCGCACCACGCAATCCCACAGCTTCCAGTTTCATCAGCACAATATCGCGAATCATGGATTCCGGCAACTTAGTATGTTCGCGCAGCGTGAAGGCCACATTGTCGAAAACATTGTTATCGGTAAACAACGCGCCGTTCTGGAACAACATGCCCATGCGCTTTCGCAACTGATACAGTTGCTTGTAGTTGAGTTCGGCGACATTCTCGCCATCAA
>JASFLF010000031.1:0-11899 GCA_050118235.1 Gammaproteobacteria bacterium
GTAACAAAGTAGAATTAGGCACGTCCAGTAATTTTTGAACAGAACTCAATAATAAATTTTGCTGCAGAGGCTTATAAAAAGCTTTATTAGCGCCAAACAAGTCGGCGACCTCTAAATATTCCCACGCCGAGGATATTGCAATGATCGGTATATCTAAGTTTGTTTTCCGAATCGTTCTGATGAGTTCTATTCCATCTACATCTGGCATGGCGATATCAGTGATAATTAAATTCGGTCCAAATTCTGCGTAGGCTTGTAATCCTGTTTTGCCATTTGCCGCTTCATGAATGTGATAGCCCACTCCTCGTAATGTATCACAAAGGTCTTGCCGAACCTTATTTTCATCTTCAACTACCAATATTGTCTTCTTTTCCATATAGCTTAACCTTGTTTACCTATTGTTCACCGAATACTTTCACAGTAACCATTATCTGACAGTAAAATGTGAAACTACCTGGATTACACAAAAACAGGGAGAAAGTTTTCGCCTGGGTCATCAATAGAAATTGCAGAACTATCGTATTGCAATACCCTACACCAAGCATTTATCGCTGCGGATTCGCTTTCCAGAATGTATAGCCCCAGGCCTATTTCTGAGGAATGTGCCACTATGGCTGATAACCGATAAAACTGACGGCTATTAATCAATGTAACTTCAAACTCTATCCTTAATAATGTATTATTCCGGTACACCAAAGGCCCGGTTTCGACAAATATCCCTTCTACTCCAATATCCCGGGTTTTACAGCTAATAACGGGAATGCCCTTGTGATACAACATCACTTTGATAGTTTTTAACAGACGTTGATTACAACGGCGTTCCATAAATATTTCTTTTTCTCCTTTGACCAGATTCGTAACCAATAGTGATTTTCGATAGTTATTTTACGATATTATCGAGCGGGCACAAATAAGCGATTTCCTTATATTGTGCTAAGGAATAATCTTATTAGGTAGGGGTTCGTGTGAAATCCAACTGAATTGATTTGTTAAACAACTACGGCTGTATGACACCACATCGAATAGCCAGGCGAGTTAACTCTGCTGCATTACGTAGTGCTAATTTTTTCATAATATGGGTCTGATGAACACCGGCCGTTTTGGGGCTGATGGAAAGCATTGCGGCGATTTCCTGTACTGATAGACCTTCCGCCAATTTCCGAAACACCTGAAATTCACGTTCCGTGAGTACCTGCAATGGGTCGCTGCCACGTAGATGAGTTTCAAGTACCTTTGGCGCCAAATTGTGATTGAGGAACTTCTTTCCTTGACTGACTACTCTTACCGCATCCACCATCTGAGCTGCGACACTGCTCTTGCTAAGGTAACCAGAAGCTCCTGCCTGAAAAGCCCGAGTTACCATCGTTTCACTGTCATGCATACTGAATACCAGAATACGAGCCCCCGGATCCTTGGCGAAAAGCCGATGCATGGTTTCCATGCCACCAATGCCTGGCATATTGAGATCAAGCACGACGACATCCGGATTAACCTCTGAATACATTATGCAGGCCTGTTCACCACTGCTTGCTTCCGCAACAACTTTGATGTCTGGATTGTTTTCCAGCAGACGGCGATAACCATCCCTCACAACCGGATGGTCGTCAACAAGGAATACTCTGATCGGTTTGGCTGTTTCCATATCAATATAACGACTCTAGGGGATTAATAAAAAGTTGCGCCTCCAATCGCATTCCCTGGTTGCGGGAAGCATGGGCAGAAAAATCCCCCCCTGCCGCCAGCACCCGCTCGCGCATACCGACTAATCCAAATCCATTGGTGGATACGTTGGGATCGAAACCCTTGCCATCATCTTCGATGGTTAGCATGATATTGTCTTTATTTTTTGTATTCCTATGCTTGCGGCGCAACGCCACCGCGACATGACTTGCGTGCGCATGCTTACTGACGTTGGTCAGGCCCTCCTGGACAAGACGATATAGGGTAATATTGAGAGTTTCTCCCAAATTATCCAATTCACCCTCCAGGTTAAGCATACAATTTATATTCGGATTATGGCCCTGCCACTGAGCCACCAAATCGCGCAAGCTGTCGGCCAAGCCTAACTCATCCAGCAATGCTGGCCACAGGCTGTGGATCATACCACGTATATCTTTTTGAATGTGGGCGGCACTATTGGCAATCGATACGATGCATGCATCAACGTCCGGCGATTGCTTACCGATGAGGTTAGTGATGTTCTGCGTATTCAGCTGAATCGCGGTCAACCACTGACCGAATTCATCATGCAGCTCGCGGGCTAAGTGCCGGCGTTCTTGTTCCTGGGCTTTGAACAAACGTTGGGTGAGACTGCGGTTTTGTTGCAGGAGTTCTTGGGTTTTTTCCTCAGCTTGCTTGCGCTTGGTAATATCAACGATGACGCTGCGGCAGGTTTTTGCCTTGTCTTGATTTTCGCGAACGGCAATGCTTTCCAAATAAACGTGGCAATGGCAATCAGCGCTTGTTTTGAGTCGCAACTCGGTCGCTACCTTGGTATCTGAGTCGAACACTTGTTTTAGATACTTAAAAAAATGCTGTAAGTCTGCTTTAGACACGAAAGCACTTATTGGAAGGTTAATCACCTGCTCCGGGGATTTGCCGAGTAACTTGGCACCGATTAAATTAATTTGCTCAATGAGTCCTTTGTCAGTCAATGTGACATAACCTACCGGGGCAAAATCGTACAATTCCGAATAACGATCCCTCGAGAGTTCCAGTCTGTGTTGTGTCTCGCGCAGTTCCCGATTTTGCATCTCCAGTTCAATTTGATGCACACGTAAGTCGTGAATGAGACGTTGCTGTTCCCCCTCATCTTTCGCCCGTTCCATATCTTGCAACATGGCCTGCAGTTGCTTAATCAACTGCTTCTTACTGAGTTTCGTCAGGTCAACCATCAGTTATCATTCTATTTACGGCCACTGTCGCTAGTCGCAATGTGCAACGAAGGTGTTTTCGCGTATCTTCAATTTGCATCGATACCAGGAATTCTTTAGAGGTCCACTCTGGTATTTGTCGGCCACTGATCAGAGATTAATAAATAGTTGCGCCTCGAGTCGCATTCCCTTTTCGCGGGAGCCATGAACAAAAAAACTGCCGCCCGTCGCCAACACTCGCTCACGCATACCGGGTATTCCATACCCATTAGTGGACATACTGGGATCGATACCCTTGCCATCGTCTTCGATGGTTAGTGTGACATTATCTTTATTTGTGGTGTCACAATGTTCGCGGTGCAATTTAACAACAACATGACCCGCCTGTGCATGCTTAGTAACATTGGTCAGGCCCTCCTGAACCAGGCGATATAGGGTAATATTGAGATTTTCCCCCAAATTATCCAATTCACCCTCCAGGTTAAGCGCACAAACGGTATTCGGATTATGCTCCTGCCACCGAACCACAAGTTCTCGTAAGCTGTCTGCCAAGCCTAATTCATCCAGCAACGCCGGCCACAGACTATAAATCATATCACGTATATCTTTTTGAATGTGGGAGGTGCTATTAGCGATCGATGCAATGCACGCAGCGATGTCCGGTGATTGTTCACCGATCAGGTAGGCCAGGTTCTGTGTATTCAGTTGAATCGCTGTCAGCCACTGACCGAATTCATCATGTAACTCGCGGGCTAAGTGCCGGCGTTCTTCTTCTTGGATTTTGAATAACCGCTGGGTAAGATTGCGGTTTTGTTGCAGGAGTTCTTGGGTTTTTTCCTCCGCTTGCTTGCGCTCGGTGATGTCAATCCCGCCCGCCTGAAACTCACAAAGCTTTCCACTTTCATCAAAAAAAGCTCGGTTCGTCCATTGTTGCCATCTTTGTGAACCATCGGGAGCAATGACTGGATGCTGCTGAGTTTGCACGTCTCGATTTGCCACAAATAAAGCAAAATGTCGGCGCACCGACTCCCAAGACTCATTAGGAATTAGAGTGAAGAAACTCTGGCCTAGCAATTCATGCTCAGACTTGCCAAAATATCGACAATACGCTTCGTTGACGAATGTCAGGGTAAAATCAGGCTTGAAGCGGCAGATCATCTCAGTCTGCTGCTGGACAACGGAGCGATAATACTCTTCGCGCTCTCTGAGCAATTCCTCCGCCAGTTTTTGCTCCGTATCGTCAAACGCGAAGACAACCACTTTGGTAAATCCGCCGCTATCATCTGATATCGGATAGATGACATTGTTAAAATGCTTGCCATCATAGCAGTCTTTGAAATGAACAGAACAGCTTGTTTTCACTGCATCATTCAGAGCTTTGCGCCACAGCGTAGCCACATCAGGTGTCAGCAAGTCAAAGATATTGGCTCCAATTAAGTTTTCAGGGGGACGATCAAATCGTTTTCCCATTATCTCGTTTGCCGAAACAATGATCCCATGTGTTGTTATGACGAAAATGGCCTCAGCAGCAGTTGCCATAATGGACTGCCATATTCCGGCGCTTTCTTTCATCCTTTCATGTGCTCGCTTTCGCTTGGCTACAATACCTGCTATTCCAACCCACTCGCTTTACTCAACAACCTTAGTTTCGACGTCTGCCCGGGTACGTCGTCGAATTTTTTGTCGGTTTTCCTCACGCTTAGGTAGGCAAACAAAAAATGTGGCGCCTTCACCCTCTTCGGCCTGCACCCATACTTTGCCGCCGTGGCGTTCAACAATGTGCCGCACGGTTGCCAATCCAATACCCGTGCCTTCAAACTGTTTAGAGTCGTGCAACCGTTCAAAAGCTCGGAACAACTTGGTGGCATATTGCATATCAAAGCCGACACCGTTATCTTTTACAAAAAGCGCTTCCATGTCTCGGTTATGGGTTAATCCAACTTTTATAGACGCGTGCGGTGTGTTGCGGGTAAACTTCCAGGCGTTTTCCAGCAGATTATCAATAATGATCGCCACGGCTTTGCCATCACCCCATAAGTTGAGGCCCGAGGCTATTTCCCAAGTTACGTTTCGCTCCGGCTCGCTTTGACTCAGGCGGGCGACCACCTGCCCACACATAGCGCTGACATCAATGATTTCACAATGCAATTCATTCCGTGAAACTCTTGCCAAGCGCAATATGTCATCAATCAATTGCGCCATGTATTTTCCCGAAGCAATAACGCGATGTAAACTTTGCATCTCTTCATCACTCAGTTTTTGCTCCGCATCCGTCAACAGAATTTGACTAAAACTGGTAATAGATCGTAGTGGTGAACGCAAATCATGCGCAAGGGCATAACTAAACGCTTCCAACTCATTGTTGCTGGCTTGCAACTCAGCCGTGCGTTTGGCTACCAGATCTTCTAACTGTTCCCGATACCTCCCAAGTTCCATTTCCGCTTGTCGGCGCTCGGTGACATCATTGCCGACGGATTGAAATTCAACGATTCGCCCTTGTTCATCAAAGGCGGCATGATTGGTCCATCGTTGCCAGCGGATTTGACCATTGGGCGCAATCACCCGGTGTTCATGGGTGTCTACCGGATTGTCTTTATGTAGTGCGGCAAAATGCGCCTCCACACCACGGTGGTCTTCTTCCGGGATTAATGGCATGAAACTTTGCCCGAGCAGTTCTTCACGGGTCTTATTGAAATACCGGCAATACGCCTCATTGACGAACGTGAGCGTGCCGTCGGGACGCCAGCGGCAGATGAGTTCGCTCTGGCTATCCACTACCGAGCGATAACGCGCTTCGCTTTCTCGCAGTTCTGCCGACACTTGTTCACGCGCGGCAATCTCCGCCATTAATGTCGCATTGGCTTGCTTTAATTCCTTGGTGCGTTCCTCAACCCGTTGTTCCAATTCATCGTGCGCCAGACGCAACGATTCCTCAGCGTGTTTGCGCTCGGTAATGTCAACAATGGCGCATCGGCAGGTATTTGCGTTTCCTTGCTCGTCGCGCACAGCGATGCTTTCCAAATAAACCTGGCGATCAGAAACCGCGTTTTTTTTAAAATGCAACTCAGTCGCAATCTTGATATCCGATTCGAATACTTGTTTTAAGTAGTTAAAAAAATGTTGCCAGTCTGCTGTGGCTACAAAAGAACTTAGCGGGAGTTCCATCACTTGCTCCCGGGGCTTACCGAGCAGCTTGGCGCCGGTTAAATTGATTTGCTCGATGCGACCTGTGTCCGTCAATGTGACATAACCCACCGGAGCAAAATCATACAATTCAGAATAGCGATCCCGCGAGATTTCCAGTCGTTGCTGTGTCTCGCGCAATTGTCGGTTTTGCATCTCCAGCTCAATTTGATGCACGCGCAAGTCGTGAATGAGGCGTTCCTGCCCCCCCTCGCTTTTCGCGCGTTCCAAATCTTGCAGCATGTCTTGCAGTTGCTTGGTCAACTGCTTCTTGCTGAGTTTGGTTAAATCGACCATAGACTTTTGCTTTATTTAGTTTGGCTGCTATTGCTTTCTGCAGTGGTAATCTGTTCCCGATCGGTTATATCTTCGATTTGCATCAACACCATGGCCTCTTGCGAGATGCCGGCGGGAATTTGCCGTCCACTGATAAGCATAGTACGAATGCCTATATTTTGAAAATCGTGTGTAATGACAAGATCGTCAAACGCGCAGCCTTGGTTGATGACCACTTCCAATCTCTCCCTTAACTCCGGCACACCCCATTGGCCGTTGCCGAGCCGATACAACAAGTTGCCGATGGTTTGTTTTTCGGTAACGTGGAAGACGTGACGGTACGCTGCGCTGCAGGAAACCACTCGCAAGTTTATGTCCAACACCAGCATCGGGTGGCGTACCGCTTCGATCACCGCCTCGGCATATTGTTGAGCCGCGCTGGCGAGATCCAGGCTGCGCTTGATCTGATCGATGTCGATAAACGCAATGACTGCCCCGTCGATTTTGCTGTCCTCGATGAGGTAAGGATGAATTCGCACTGAATACCAGTGGGACTGGCTGTTTTGTAACTTGATGTCGTAGCTTTTCACGTTTTCAATCACCGAAGTGACCGTTTCAATAAAATTCGGAATCTCGGTTTTGGGTTGGATATCGCCAATCGGGCGGCCCAGGTCGGTGCTGATCAAGTTAAACAGTTTATCCATGCCGGGTGTGAATCGCCGGATACGTAAATCCCTGTCTACTATGATAATGGGAATATTGACACTGCCGATCAAATTACTGAGATCGTTGTTGGCTTGTTTGAGCTCTTGATTACGGCTTTGCAATTCGTCGTTGACGGTAGCGAGTTCTTCGTTGGTGGATTGCAGCTCCTCTTTGGCGGTTTCCAATTCCTCGTTGATACTTTGCAGCTCTTCGTTGCTGGATTGGATTTCCTCATACGCCGAGCGTAGCTCTTCGTTACTGGTTTCCTGTTGTTCGATGACCGACTGCAAATATTCCTTGGTGGCGGCCAGCTCTTGCTGCAAGCGTTGTTGATCTTTGTCGCCGGCTGGGGTTTTTTCTAATACTATGGCAGGTTCTTCAGAAATTTTTTCACTTGGTGTCCTATCCTTAAACACCACTAAATAATGCAATTCCGCCTCAGTTGGTATTTTCATAGGCAAAACCTCAATATCGACAATGCGGCTATGGCCGTTGTAACGCACTTGCACACCGGTTTTTTCCGCCGCGGCTTTGGTTTTTATTGCTTCCTTAACAACGCCGCTGAGATCCACTATGAGATCTTCCCGCGCCATACGTGACAGATTGAAGCTCGCCTCGCCGGGCGCCGGCTCCAAATAAGGCCCGGTATGACCTCGAAATTGCTGAATATCCATTTGTTCGTTAATCACCACCGCCGCCGGCACAAATTGGTTTAACAGCAAACGGTCGGTTTCCTGCTGCAGATTGAATCGCCCACATTCCGTTGTGGGCCGAAGCTCGACAAGTGGCACTGGAGCGAATACCCCTTCTTGGCGAAGCGTAAACTCAATAGGGTGCGGCGTGGGCACCGCCTTTTTCGTGTACACCTTCGCTTTAGCATCCACCGCGCTGTAAAGATTGGCAAACTCCCCTATGCTTTCGGCACTGCCCAGCAATAAGTAGCCATCCGGGTTAAGCGCATAATGAAATACGTTTAACACGCGTTTTTGCAGCACCGGGCCGAGATAGATCAACAGATTGCGGCAGCTGATCAAATCAAGCTTGGAAAACGGTGGATCCTTAATCACGTTCTGGACGGCGAACACACACATGTCCCGGATGGCCTTGCTGATTTGGTGTCCGCCTTCCACTTTGGCAAAAAACCGCCGCAGCCGCTCGGCACTGATATCTTGGGCGATATTCTCCGGGTAAATGCCTGCCCGGGCCTTTTCAATGGCGTATTCGTCAATGTCGGTGGCAAAGATTTGAATGACTCGAGCGCTGGCCGATTCGCCCAAGTAATCCAGCAATTCAATAGCAATAGAGTACACCTCTTCGCCGCTGGAACATCCCGGTATCCAAATGCGCAGCGGAGTATCCCTGTTTTTTTTGGCCAGATTGGGGAAGACGTTTTCCCTTAATGCATCGAAAGCTTCTTCGTCACGGAAAAAGCCGGTGACGTTGATTAATATGTCATGAAACAGCTCATTCACTTCGTCGGGATTTTCAGTCAGGTAGCGCACGTAGTCGCTAAGCTTTTCCAACCTGTGTAACACCAAGCGCCGTTTTATCCGGCGTTGAATGGTAGTGTGTTTATAGTAAGTAAAGTCGTGGCCGCTGTGGCGGCGCAGCAAGAGAAAAATTTCATTCAGATCATCGGTGCCGCTGGGCAATATTTCGGGTATATTCTCCGTCCTTTCCCGCACCACATAAGGATGTTTCGCAATGCGTGACAGTTCCGCCGCGATTTTTGCGGGAGACAATATAAAATCCACCATCCCGGCGGCAATAGCGCTGTGCGGCATGCCGTCGTATTTGGCGGTTTTTTCATCTTGGGCGAAGGTAATGCCACCTTGGGCCTTAATGGATTTGAGCCCCAGCACGCCATCGGAGGCCGTGCCGGAAAGAATCACGCCAATGGCCCGGCCGCCTCGGTCCTCGGCCAGGGAACGAAAAAAATGATCGATGGGCAGCCGGTGGCGATTCTCCTTCAGTCTTGTCACCAGATGCAATATGCCATTGTGAATCTCCAGATCCACACTGGGAGGAATAACGTAAATATGATTGGGTTGGACATTCATACTGTCGTGGGCTTCCTGCACCGGCAACTCTGTTTCGCGCGCCAGGATCTCGGTCAATGCGCTTTCGTAACCGGGGTGTAAATGCTGAACGAGCACTAACGCCATGCCACTATCGGTGGGAAGGGCTCGCAATAGTGCCGAAAACGCCTCCAGACCGCCGGCCGACGCCCCAACACCGACGATGGGAAAGATTGGGCGCTTGGTAACATTGCTACTTTTTAACGTTGTTTTTTGGGGTGGACTGCGTTTTACGGTACTGATTTTCTTTTTCTTGGCCATGAGCTAGTGTACTGTATTATATTAAATACAGATATCAGCAAGGCGATAAGCGGTGAGATGCCAGGCGCGCGAGCGCAGGACTAGCCGTAGCGTGTCAAGCGAGTGCACCAACAGTAGGCGCTTTAGGCGACGACGCGGATGGCCGCTTATCGCCTTGCCCTCCGGGAGTCCCACAAAACGGCCAATGTTTCGTTCCAGTACTGGAAAAGGGCTCGCCATTCCCCGCGGACTGCGCCTCGCCTTGGCCATTTTGTGGGGCTCTGATATCTGCATTTAATTTAATACGATACGCTAGCTTTTTTACTGGTTGATACCGAGTTACCGACTTATACATAGATCAATTCCTGCATGTATGCTGATAAGTATGTCATATAAATGGTATTGATGCAGGAAACGCGCATCCACGGCTTGCAAATCGCGCATCAAAAGTGGTTTTATTTCACAATTCTGAGACTGGAAAAAGATTGAAGGTGAGTAGCTGAGTGTTGAGCGCTTTTTGAAAAACCAAAGAATTGCACTCAACTATGGGTGATGCAAATTCCATCGTCACTCATTTCATTCATTGTAGACTTATGCGCTTGACAAATCTTTCGTTTCCAATAGAAGCCCGCGATTGTTTATCAGCGATAGTTTGTCGGCGATTGTTTAGCCATTGTTTGAAAACAAAGTCGGGTTAAAGTAGTAACATGGTAAAAGTAGAATAACTGCCATTTATCCCGAAGCAGAATTTCCAGATAGTATGTACTGGGGCTCGAACTGAGTAGGAACTAGTTAGTGCCCGTCCATAAACAGTCTATTTTCCCAATCTCTGCCTACTGTTCGTGCGCCGTCTTCTCAAATGCTCACATATTACGTATATGCTGTGCTTTTCGAAGCCGGCGCGCCTTGATCTTGAAAAAATATTCTCGTTTATGGACGGGCGCTAGTTAAAAAATACCTTGTCGGCGCTTGGCTTCGCGGTACTTACCCAATGCATCAATTTTCGGCGCAGGAGCGCTTTTATAGCGGTATTTTCAAGCGTGCTCGCTTTTTCTAATCCTCGCGTCAACTATGCTCAGGTTAGAAAATACTGCGCGCGACTCCGAAAATACCACTCTAAAAGCTCCTGCATCCGAAAATTTATGCCACATTAGGATTTACATACCCATTATCTTGGCGGCCCCACGGTGAGCTGCGCAACCAGTATTCCAACTCCTCCGCCGGTATGGGACGACTGAAATAATAGCCCTGAGCTGTATCACAGTGCAATATCTTTAAGATATCTAATGTTTCCTTGTCTTCCACGCCTTCCGCAACAACACTCAACCCCAGATTGTGCGCAAGGTCAATGGTTGACCGTACAATCACCGCATCACTCTCACCGTGGATTATGCCTGAAACAAAGGAATAGTCGATTTTCAGCTCAGTGACAGGTAACTGCTTTAGGTAAGCCAGCGACGAGTAACCTGTGCCATAGTCGTCGATAGATAGTTTCAAGCCCATCGAGTGTAGACAAGTCAACACCTTCAAAGCAAGTTCGGGACGAGACATGACGGCCGATTCCGTGATCTCCAGTGTCAGTCGATCCGGATTTAGCTGGTGGGATTGCAGGAGTTGGGTAATGCTGTCAGGCAAACCAGGGTCTAGCAGATTGCGGGTGGAAAGGTTAACCGCCACAGAGAGATCGATGCCTGCCACGGCCCAACACTTGGACTGTCTGATAGCTTGCTCTAAAACCCAGAGCGTGAATGGTCGAATCAATCCTGTCTGCTCGACCATAGGTATGAAGTCGGCAGGAGAAATCATCCCCTCAGTGGGATGTGGCCAACGCGCTAACGCTTCCACGCTTGTAACCCGCCCCGTTTTAATGTCGACTTTGGGTTGGTAATACACAGCCAATCCCTTACCTTTGATAGCCTGGCGCAGTTCCCCATGGAGCTTGAGCTGCCGCGCGCTGAATGGGTCGTCCTGAGGGTTGTAGATAACAAATCCGCTTGACTCACTCTTGGCCACTCGCATGGCAATATCCGCATGCTGCACGAGAATGGCTGGAGTGTTTCCATGGTCGGGATACATCGCAATGCCAATTGCCGCCTCAATCTCAAGCGGAGTGTCCTCGACAATCACCGGCCGCTCGAACTGCTTTTGGAGCTTTTCGGCAACGATGTGTACCTGCGTGATATTCGTTGCCGGTAACACGACAGTAAACTCGTCACCCCCCAAGCGAGCTACCGTATCGGACTCTCGCAATATCTTTTTCAGTCGATCGGCCACTTCCTTTAATACCTGATCACCGTTGTGGTGCCCCATGAGATCGTTAACCTCTCTAAGTCGCATCACATCGACCATGAGCACCGCGAGCGGTGATGCCTCCCTCTGTGCGACCTTTATTGCATGCTCAAGACGATCCTGTAATAAAGAACGGTTGGGCAGATCAGTGAGTGCGTCATACACAGCCTTGTGTTCCAGTTGCTCGATAAAGTGCTTTCGTTCACTGATGTCCTGGACAATAGCGATACACACCGCTGGCTTCTCCACCCGCGA
>JASFLF010000032.1:0-11873 GCA_050118235.1 Gammaproteobacteria bacterium
GCATGGCGTATTTAAACGTCACCAGCCCATACACGATTTATGGATTAAAAAATCATGTGGTGCACTATTTTGTGATTGCGGCGGTTGACGAAAACGGAGAAGGCCCTATTTCCACTGAAGTGTTCGCGACACCAAGCCCGCCGTTGCGGCCACCGGCACCACGCAACTTTAGCGCTCAAGCGGGCAACGGACAAATCACATTGTATTGGGACTCACACCCGCAGATCGAACGCTATAATATTTATTCTGCAACCAAATCCGGCGTCAGTACCGACACCTATAGCCGGTTACCCGGCAGTGTTACCGTTAGAAATGTTACCAGCCCCTATGTATTTCGTGGATTGAACAATGGAACCACATATTATTTTATCCTGACTGGAGAAACCGATGCCGGCGGTGAAAGCCAAGCCACCGAAGAAATTTCCGCAACCCCCCACTTGCCACAACTGCCTGCCCCAACCAATGTCCAGGTCCTGACTGCTGATCGTAAAATCACCGTGCGTTGGCAAAAAGTGAGCGGCGCACAATGGTACAATGTCTACATGGCGCAACAACCCGGCGTATCGCCCGAAACTATAGCTAATATCGTCAGCGGCGTAGTATTCAAACATGCCAAAAGCCCCTTTGAGATCGGCGATCTGCAAAACGATACAACGTATTATATTGCCGTGACCGCCGAAAACGATCTGCAAGAGAGCGAAGCCAGCAAAGAATTTACCGCCACGCCGAAAAAACCCTACATACCCCCACCGCCCCGCTCAAAAGCATCCATCGACAACTACGTGACATTAGACAACAATGGCCTGCCTCTACCGGACCAATCTAAACCCTACCCATTACAACCTTGGAATTGTGTGCAAAGCAAAAAGACAGGCTTGATGTGGGAGGTTAAATCCGCCGAGCAAGGCTTGCGTTATAGCGAAAACACATACACCTGGTACCATCCCGACGCGAACATTAACAAGGGTATACCCGGTGTGGCCAATGGTGGAAAATGTGTTGGCAGCAGTTGCGATATATACGCGTATGTGCAGGCTTTAAACAACAATAAGCTATGCGGCTTTAGTGATTGGCGCTTGCCAACGCGTGATGAACTGCTCACTTTAGTGGATACCAAAGCGGCGTACCCACGGCCCACAATCGATATTGACGCCTTCCCTAACACAGCTAATTCCTACCACTGGACCATCAGTGTCTATGAATTTAATCCGCGTATGGCCTGGTTCGTCTATTTTGGCAGCGGGTACGACTACTATGAGTATAAAACCTTCGCCAGTCATGTAAGGTTAGTCCGTGGACCATAGAGAGTGTGCACCGCCAAAACACCGAGGGAGCTATTTGGCTTATCTTTTTGATGTACTTCCTTTGCGCCTCTACAGTTTAAAATTCACACGGTTGTAATGTCCACTAAAAACGTGCTTTATTCCAAATGCCGAACCCGGATATGCTGCAACAAACCGAGAGCCGCTTGTTCAACCATATCTAAAACCGTGTCAAATCCTCTGGCGCCACCGTAGTAGGGATCGGGCACTTCCCTGTATTCCAAATGAGGGGCATAATCCAAAAACAACTGTAATTTTTCCTGGTGCTCATCCGGACATATCTGCAACAAATGTTGATAGTTGTCTTCATCCATTGCCAAGACATAATCGAAGTAATCAAAATCCTCAGCACGAGCTCGGCGTGCGCGCAATAAGCTGATATCGATACCGCGCTGAAGCGCGCTGCTCTGTGCCCGGGTATCCGGTGGTTCACCCACGTGATATGCATGGGTCCCCGCGGAATCGATTTCAATCGCTTCAGCTAATCCCGCTTCATGGACTAATTTAGCGAACACGCCTTCCGCCGTCGGTGATCGGCAGATGTTGCCCATGCATACAAAAAGTACCTTTACCATATCAAAACCTCACCAAATTACTACTTATACGAAACATTATACGACACATGATAACACTGGAAGTTTACTGACTTGTGAAAATTCTCCGGACTTTATCTAAATCCTCTTCTGTGTCCACGCCGATGCCACAGTCCTGCGACGCTTCGCCGGCATAAATTTTGTGTCCATTTTGCAGGGCGCGTAGCTGCTCTAAGGATTCCAGCTGTTCGAGTGAAGATAAGGGATAGTTGATATATTGCAATACAAAACCTGAAGTATAAGCGTATAGGCCAATATGCTTGTAATATGCATTGTGTTCACACACCGCCAAATTGTGAAAGGCGAATTGGCTCATTTGGGAGGGGAAACGGCTGCGATCCCACGGAATGGGCGCACGGCTGAAATACAAGGCATAGCCCAGATTGTCTCGCACGACTTTGACCACATTGGGATTAAACAAATCCGCATCGTCGGCAATACGGGCGCATAGTGTGGAGATTTTAGCGTCTGTGTATTCGTATAATTGCAGGGCCACTTGGTTGATTAACGCCGCCGGTAACATGGGTTCATCGCCTTGAACATTTACCACTATGTCATCGCGGTTAAAACGCAACGTTTGAATGACTTCCGCGATGCGTTCAGTACCGGATCGGTGATAGGACGAAGTCATACAGATTTCGGCGCCAAAAGATTTGGCCACCGATTCTATGCGCGCGTCATCAGTGGCAATGACAACGCGATTGGCATTGCTCTGAATTGCACCTTCATAAACATGTTGTATCAGCGGCTTACCCGCGATATCCAGCAAGGGTTTGCCTGGCAGACGACTGGAAGCGAATCTTGCCGGTATGATAACATTAAAATTCACTCAACTTCCTCATCCGCCGGGAGTTGTCTCGCCTCTTCCTCCAACATAACGGGAATATCATCCCGAATGGGATAAGCCAGGCGGTCGCCTTTGCAAATCAGCTCCTGCGCATCTTTTTTATAGACCAGCGGTCCCTTACAAAGGGGGCATACGAGTATATCAAGCAGTTTTCTGTCCATTGTATTTTCTCACTTGCTCGGTTAGGTTTTCTAGAAATTTTTTGTTAACTTCTACCGCCACTGGCACATACCAATGGTTGTCTTGAGCGAATGGCAGGCATTTTACCGCATCTTTTTCCGTCATCAATACCGGCAATTCGTCATTGAACTGAATATCGTTTTTTGAATACGGATGATGGTCTTTAAAAGCGTGTTCGATGACATTGATTCGCATACTTTTAAGTTGCGAAAAAAACCGTTGTGGATTGCCGATACCCGCTACCGCATGTACTGATTTGTTGGCTAACTCACTTAACTCCTGGGTGATCTTACTGTCCTTGAGATTACGCGCCGCTTGCATGTGTAATATCATTTCAATCTCATTGCGCTGCGCCATGCCATTGGCGACTACATAATCTGCTTCCACAAGCCGCTGCGCCGGTTCGCGCAGCGGCCCGGCTGGCAAACATCGGTTATTGCCTAAACGTCTGGTTCCGTCTAGCACGACCACCTCGATGTTCCTATGCAAAGCGTAATGCTGCAAGCCATCATCGGAAATTATTACATTACATGAATGTTTATCCAGCAGTGCACGGGCGGCTTGCGGCCTATTGGGACCTACACTCATTGGGCATTGGCAACGCCGGGCCAATAAAACCGCCTCGTCCCCTACTTGGGCTGGATCACTATTTTCAGTGACAGTTTGTGGCCAGCTAACGGCTTTACCTCCATATCCCCGACTGACTATACCGGGATTGAAGCCCTGTTTTTTTAAATGTTCTATGATTGCTACCACCAAAGGTGTTTTCCCGGTCCCACCGACGGTGATGTTGCCGACCACAATCACGGGTACCGGCAGTTTTTCCGCTTTAAAAATGTTTGATCGATAAAAAAACCGGCGCAAAATTGCTATTAAACAAAATAGCCATGCCAGTGGTAACAAAAGAACCGATAACGGATTAGGTTCGTACCATAACTTGTCAATGGACGCCATACGCTAGTGTACCCCGTCACCAATATAGTCACATTCACCGGGTCGGAAAGCGGTTAATCGTTAGCAGTGCTAACAATAGCGCTAAAATCGGTGTTGTCAGCGTTATCGGTGTCGTCAGTGCTGTTTGGTTCGTTAAATTGCATGTTGTATAATGCGGCATAGTGCCCCCCGCGTGCCAGCAAGTCGGTATGATTGCCTTGCTCGATAATTTTGCCTTCATGCATCACGATAATTTTGTCCGCCCCTTCAATAGTGGACAGCCGGTGCGCAATGACCAAAGTGGTGCGCCCTACCATGAGTTTTTCCAACGCATCTTGTATAATGCGCTCGGATTCGGTATCCAATGCCGAAGTGGCTTCGTCCAGAATCAAGATGGGAGAATCTTTTAGTAAGGCGCGTGCGATAGCGATACGCTGTCGTTGACCGCCGGAAATTAACACACCTCTATCGCCGATCACCGTATCCATGCCCTTCGGTAAATCTTTGATGAATTCCATGGCATGCGCCGCCGTCGCCGCTTGAATGATTTGTTCCTGACTGACCAGTTCTTTGCAACCGTAAGCGATATTATTGCCGATGGTGTCGTTAAATAAAGTAATGTCTTGACTCACCAAAGCGAGGTTTTTTCTCAGATTGGCAAGCCGCAAGTCGTGAATGGGAATGCCATCGATTAGAATTTCCCCCGTCGATACATTGTAGAACCGCGGTAACAAACTCACCAATGTGGATTTGCCACTGCCGGAACGTCCCACGATAGCGATGGTCTGGCCGGGTTCGACTGAAAGACTGACGTCGTCTAAAATCAGGGATTCCGAACTCGCGTATTGAAAGGATACGTTTTGGAACTCCACTTTACCTTTAACGTGGTCTAGTGTTTTAGTACCGGTATCTTTTTCCGTTTCCGTGTCCAAAAGTGCGAATATACTTTGCGCCGCCGCGATGCCTCTTTGTATGGTTTCTGTCACTTGAGTTAAGCGGCGCATGGCCGGCATTAATAACATGATAGCCGAGATAAACGACACAAATGTACCCGGAGATATTTGCGATAACATCGGTTCTTTAGTTGCGAAAAATAGCACTGCGGCCATGCCGATAGCACCTATAAATTGCGATACCGGGACACTTAATCCGCCGGTAACCGCCAGTTTCATGTGTTGCTGCCGATTATAGTTATTGGCATCCCGGAAAACCCCTCTTTCGTAATCCTCGGCACCGTACACTTTTACCACGCGGTTAGCTTCGATCACTTGCTGGGATATTTGTGACACATTACCCATAGAGGCTTGAATCTTGCGGCTAATACGCCGGAACCTCTTGCTGACGATTACGACAATGCCACCCACAACCGGTGCGAGCACCACAAAAAACATCGTCAGTTGCCAGCTTAGATAAACCATCCAGCTCACCAAACCGATCATGGTTAAGGTATCGCGGATTAAAATCGTCACAGAACCGGTAGCGGCTGCAGCTACCTGCTCCACATCAAAAATCAGCTTAGATGAAAGATGACCTTTGGAGTTTCGGTCATAAAAATTCGCGGGCAAGCGCAGCAATTGATCAAACATAATTTCGCGCATATCCCGAATTAAGTTGCGCCCTACCCAGTCCATGCAATAGCGCACGATGAAACCACCGACACCGCGAAACAGGAAAATGGCCAGCAATACCATGGGCGCGTATTTGATGACCGTCGGGTCTTTTTCAATGAAGGTACCGTCCAACATGGGCTTCATAAGCGCGGCGAAACCGGTTTCGGTAGTAGCGACGATAACCATGCCGAACACCGCCGCCACAAAACCGATTTTGTAAGGGAGAATATATTTCAACAAACGGCGATAGGTAGCACCGCCTGTTTTATCGTCGTTTGAATCTGACATTTAGTCGTACAAAATCCGCAAACCAATTATTTAATAGTTATTGTGATTCCGGTGTTTGGGATGTGGCGAAACTCAAATGCACAAACCCCAACTGCCGGGCGGCATCCATCACCCTGACCACCGATTGGTGTGTAGTATTGGCATCTGCGCTGACAATAATCGGCGGATCCTGCCTGCCTCCTGCTACTTTCAGCATGGCTTGCTTAAGTGTGGAGGTTTGCGTATTAATGACTCGCTGACCATTGACGAAATAGGTTCCCTGGGCGTTGATGGTCACTTCAATTACAAACTCTTCCTCAACCGGCGCGTCGATAGCCGCTTCGGGTAAAGTGACTTCGATTTCCGATTCACGCTCAAACGTGGTGGAAACCATAAAAAATATCAACAACAGAAATACCACATCAATCAACGGCGTGATGTTTACGTCGGGTTCATCGGATTTTATTTGGCGTAAATTCACTGGGAACTATCCTCTCTACCCGAACTAAGACTTAGCCACATTAGCCGCAGCTTCTTTACCGCGGTCACCGTGAATTACCTCCACCAATTTTATGGCTTCCGCTTCCATGAATACCACCAGCTCTTCTATTCGGCCACGCAAATAGCGATAAAACATCAAACTGGGGATGGCTACCGACAACCCAGCCGCCGTGGTAATCAAAGCTTCTGAAATTCCACCCGACAAGACAGTGGCGTTACCGACACCTTCTGTGGTAATCACGGTAAACACTTTAATCATACCGATAACCGTACCCAATAAACCCAACAACGGGGTGATCGACGCGATTGTTCCGAGAGTATTCATGTAACGCTCCAGCTCATGCACCTCGTGCCTGCCGATTTCCTCGATACTCTCCTTCATAACTTCCCTGCTTAGGTGCAGATTCACCAGACCCGCGGCCAGAACGCGCCCTAAGGGTGAGCTTTTCTTAATGGTGTTGATTTGCTCCTCACCCAATTGCCCCATGCTGTGCCATTGCCATATTTGCGCCACCAAGTGCTTGGGTATAACCCGTTTGCGCTGCAATGCCCACAATCTCTCGCCAATAATGGCGAGCGCCACAATGGAACACAAAATAATAGGCGCCATTAACCAGCCGCCGGATTTCACTATCTCAAACACGCTTTATTGCCCTCGTCTCTAGGTTGTCGCAAGTGACCATTGATTCTTTATTGAACAGTTTCACAAAAAGTTTTAAATCCAGGTAATTTAAAGAAATTCAAACCCGAATCATAACAAAAAGTTTAAAAGCTGTACCACTCACTTAAGTCCGTATGCCAGTATCGACGGGCCGATTGGCGATACAACTCTTTTAATTCAACACCGTCATTGCGGTGTAACATAAATCGCATAGCACCGTTTTCAGCTGTATCCAAAACAGCGATGTTTTTCTGCAGATATCGTTCCACGACTTGGCTTTTGGGAAATCCAAACCGGTTTTTGTAACCCACGGGCGCCAAGGCATACGTGGGGGACACACGGGCGATAAAGGGCGCAGAAGAAGAGGTTTTACTGCCGTGATGCGGCATGACCAAGATGTCTGCGGCAATGCTATATTGATCCGCCTCTAAAACCAACTCCCTCTCTACACTTTTTTCTATATCGCCTGTCAGCAGTACTTTGGCCGAAAGTGTTTCCACCATTAATACGCAAGACAAATTATTTTCCGATCGCTCCGTGGCGAAATCGTCCGCGTCCGGGCTCAAAAACTGAAACTTCACGCCATCCCATTGCCATTGTGTGCCACTTAAACATGGCCGGGCCTGACCGGGGGTAAATTCTTTCACAACACTGGTGAACACCTGCGCTACGGGCATGGCGGCTAACACCGATTGGGCGCCGCCGATATGGTCATTGTCGCCATGACTGACTACAAAACGATCAATTTGTTGAATTCCAGAGCTTCGCAAGTACGGCACAACCACCGCGCGCCCGGTATCAAAACCCGAGTTGAAACGCGGCCCGCTATCATACACTAAAACATGCTGTCTCGTCTTAACTACGGCCGCCAGTCCCTGGCCCACGTCCAATAATGTGAACTCGGCCGCACCTTCCTCAATATTTCCCTGTTTGATTAAAAACATCGGGGCTAGCCATACTATTCCCACCCATCTCGCCGGCATACCCCGTGGCGCCAAGTACCACAAAATACCGACGCAAGCCGGCAGCAACGTCCATAACTGCGGTTTAATAGCCAACCATTGGGGAGATTCCACTGCCGCCAGGCCTTCCAGCAGCGGCCACAAGCCTTGCAAACTCAGGTCTGCCAGACTGAAAAGTGAGGCCGCAAAGGAAGGAAACACCGGGAATAAAAGCGCGCCTAAGAGGCTTAAAGGAACGGTCAAGAAACTTATCCAGGGAATAGCGATCACATTGGCAACCGGCGCCACCAGCGACACTGTCTGAAAAAACCACAATAACAATGGCGCCAAGCCCACAAACACCAACCATTGCGCGCGTCCCCATCGCCACCATAGGTCTTTAGGCGTAAGCCGCCCCGCCATGCCGTACATAAGGACTCCTACGGCGGTAAACGACAGCCAAAAACCGCCAGCCAACACCGCAAAAGGATCGATGATTAACACCACCAGTAATGCCAGCGTTAGCACCCGCATTGGCTGAATTTTTCGCTGTAACATTATGCTGAGCATGACCACCACAACCATGGCCAGGGCCCGTTGAGTGGGAACGGCAAAACCCGCCATAGCGGCATAACCCATAGCACACACGATCGCCAGAATTGCGGCGGCTTTTTGCGCCGGTATACGCAGCGTTGCAAACACCCAGCGACTCCACAGCCAACGGCCGGCGAAAAACGCCAATCCCGCGATGAGGCCAATATGCAAACCCGATATGGCGATTAAATGATTAGTACCCGTTGCGGTAAACACCTTCCATTGCGCCGCGGTAATATCATCACGTTCGCCAATGGTCAAAGCGGCGACAATGCCACGAAACGGAGAATCTTTAAGACTATGGTCAATTTTGGTTTGCAGCCATTGACGAGCACCATGAATCCTATAAGCACCTGGACCGGCCCCATGCATGACATTAAGCGAGCTGATTTCGTCGGGCAACGCGCTCTTGTACCGGAGTAAATCCGCGTTATTGGGTTGTTTGACGTACCCCGTCGCCCGCACGCCCTGGCGCAACAGCCAGGCTTCGTAATCAAATCCACCGGGATTGCGAAAGCCGTGGGGCCTTTTTAAGCGGATCATTAATGTCCATGTTTGCCCGGGCTGTATGGGCATCGGCGGTGCATACCAGTTCAGCAATACTTTTCCGGGGCCATCATTTATGCGTACAACAGTCAATTTGTCATCGGCACTTATTCCGGAATTGGATGTCTTATTGCTGTCTATTTTCCACATAGCGTTGATGGTAAACTCAAACCGTGTTCGATTCGGCGTGACGGTGGGCAATGCGCTAACGGCACCTAGAGCGATGAGGTTCTGCCCCTCCAATTCCGGAGCCAATTCATGAGCCATTAGCATGTGGGCAAACACCAGTGACCAGCAAAAACCCAGGCCCATAAATAGGATTGGCACATATCTCGGATTGCGCAGACCTACTGGCACCAAGATTAAAACCGCTAAGCACCAGTACCATGAAGGCAACCGGCTAAGCTGTTGAAACAAAGCAACACCGGTTAGAAATCCAAGAGCCGAGAAATACATAGTGATTGTATTAAAACTGTAAAAAAACCGTCGTATAGTTTACTGATTGTTTATAAAAATTGCGTGTATGCCTAAAAAGTTCATCAAGCGGTTCATACCCCATCACGACACGATTCATAGTCATAAAGGCTTGCGGATTCTAGGTCCCCTTATTCAAGACCCCAATTTGCTGCACCTTAATCGCCGTTCAGTATCCGGTGCCGTGGGCGTCGGGTTATTTTTAGCATTTGTGCCGGTCCCTTTCCAAATGTTGTTGGCCGCCATAGCAGCCATCATAATACGAATAAATCTTCCTATCACAATGGCGATGGTATGGATCACAAATCCTATCACCATTCCACCGATGTTTTATTTTGCCTATAAAGTCGGTGTATGGATATTGGGAGTGCCGCATAGAGAATTTCATTTCGAACTGTCCTGGACTTGGATAACCGACAGCCTGGGCGCCATTTGGGAGCCTTTTCTCCTAGGCTGTTTTTTTGTGGGCAGCACGGCCGGATTACTTGGCGGTATTGCGATGCGAACGATATGGCGTTTAAAAGTGCAACAGTCGTGGCGTGAGCGAAAACAAAAACGACTATTGAAAAAAACCGCTCAAGACTCTCTGAACGAGAAATAAACCAGAATAGGCGGGATTGTACTCACCATGGGATAGCATTATTTAAACACACCGTCTTCCAGAACAAGTATCCTCTGCATACGCTCCGCCAAATGGCTATCGTGGGTCACCATGACGATACTGGTGCCCAATTCAGCGTTTAACTGCAACATCAACTCGTACACCGACTCGGCGGTCTTGTGATCCAGATTTCCCGTGGGCTCATCCGCCAACACGCAAAGTGGACTGGTGATTAACGCCCGGGCGATGGCTGTCCGTTGCCGTTCTCCACCCGATAATTCACCCGGTTTATGTCGAACACGATTTCCCAAGCCGACTTTCTCCAGCATCTGCCCGGCTTGTTCGGCGGCGGATTTGGTCTGCTCGCCGCGAATCAGCAGCGGTAACGCCACATTTTCCAAGGCGGTAAATTCCGGTAACAAATGGTGGAATTGATAAACAAAGCCCAGAGTCTTGTTTCTGATGGCGCCCCTGGCCGCTTCATTCATGCTGGAGAACTTTTGACCCTGGATAAAAATCTCGCCCTGGCTACAGGTATCCAGCCCTCCCAACAAATGCAATAGTGTGCTCTTCCCAGAGCCCGAAGTCCCCATTATGGCTACTTGTTCTCCCTTGACGACACTCAAGTTAATCCCTTTGAGTACTCTGACATCCAAAGTGGCCTCGGCAAAGGTCTTGTGTACATCGCGGCATTCCAACACGATTTGTGGAGCCGCGGCGTCACTGTTATTCATAACGCAAAGCCTCCGCCGGTTGGGTTCGGGAAGCGCTCCAGGCGGGATATAATGTGGCGAATACACTGATGAGAAAGGCAAAAGAACAAATCTGAAAAACATCATCCCAATGCAGTTCTGAAGGAAAATCGCTAATGTAATACACATCGGCGGGCATGAACTGAACGCCGAATAAATGCTCAATGACCGGTACCACCGTAGCCACGTTCCAGGCCAGCGATACTCCGCCCGCCATGCCTAATAAGGTGCCCGCAATGCCGATGATCGTGCCTTGCACCATAAAAATAAGCATTATGCTGCGCGGGCTGGCGCCTAGCGTTCTTAAAATGGCAATGTCGCTTTGTTTGTCTGTCACCACCATCACCAAAGCCGATAAAATATTAAAGGCCGCCACGATCACGATAATCATCAAAATCAAAAACATCATCCGTTTTTCCAAATGCACGGCGCGGAAAAAATTCGCATGTTGCCGGGTCCAATCGGTGATCCAATAAGAACCGCGCAAATAATCCGATAATTGATAACTGACCTCGGACGCGGCAAACAAATCATCCAATTTCAAACGGATGCCGCTCACGCCATCGCCCATTCGGTATAATTTAGCCGCGTCCTCCATATGTATTATGGCCAACGACGTATCATATTCATTGTGGCCCACTTCAAACACACCCGACACGGTGAAGCGTTTTAACCGCGGCAAGATTCCCGCCGGAGTGCTTAGCGCTTTGGGGGTCACTAAAGTGACTTTATCGCCTACCATCACGCCCAAGTTGCGGGCCAGCCCTTTGCCAAGAATAATATTGTAGTTACCGGCTTTTAAATCGGATAATTCCCCGGCAAGCATTTTCTTATGCACATCGGAAACTTTCATTTCCTCCTCGGGGATAACACCACGCACTAATACGCCTTTTACTTGTTGACCCGCGGTCAACATGCCCTCGCCTTGGATAAATGGCGCCAATCCGATCACACGGGGTTCGTGGTTTTGGATTTTTTCCGCCACAGAACGCCAGTCCTGCAATTCACCGTCAAAGCCGCTCACCACCACATGGGAGGCCATGCTTAGAAT
>JASFLF010000033.1:0-11809 GCA_050118235.1 Gammaproteobacteria bacterium
CCAACCCTACAATCAAGGTATGGTTGCTGCTGTCTAATGAATTTTGTTGCGCCGCAATCATTAACGTAATTTAAGAGTCGCCAATCCGACTAAAACCAATATAACCGTAATTATCCAAAAGCGTACAATAACCCTGGGTTCGGGCCAGCCTTGCAGTTCAAAATGATGGTGGATGGGCGCCATACGAAAAATCCGCTTGCCCGTCAGCTTAAACGAAGCCACTTGAATAATGACGGACAGGGTTTCCATAACAAATACGCCGCCCATAACCAGCAGCACCAATTCCTGACGCACTACCACCGCGACTACGCCCAGCGCGGCGCCCAGCGCCAAGGCCCCCACATCGCCCATAAACACTTGTGCCGGGAAGGTGTTAAACCATAAAAATCCCAAACCCGCCCCGACAATCGCCCCGCAAAACACCACCACTTCTCCGGCGCCCGCTACGTAGGGGATCCCCAAATATTCGGCAAATTTCACGTGCCCCGTGACATAAGCAAAAATACCCAACGCGCCGCACACCAACACCGTAGGCATAATCGCCAATCCATCCAGGCCGTCGGTCAGATTCACGGCATTGCTGGAACCGACGATAACAAAATAGGTCAACACCACAAATCCTACTCCAAGCTCTAAAGCCACCCCTTTAAAAAACGGCATGATCAAAGTCGTCTCTACAGGCGTGTGCGCGGTTTTGTACAGAATTATCGCCGCGCCCAAACCGAATACCGACTGCCAGAAATATTTATATTTGCCGCGCAACCCTTCCGGGTCTTTTTTGACCAGCTTTTTATAATCGTCCACCCAGCCTATGACACCGAACATCAACGTCGTAATCAGTACAATCCACACATAACGATTGGATAAGTCGCTCCACAACAAAGTGCTGACCGCCACGGCCACCAGAATCAGCGCTCCGCCCATGGTGGGGGTGCCGGCTTTGCTGAAATGGGATTTCGGGCCGTCGTCGCGTATGGGCTGGCCAATTTGATAATGACTCAGTTTTTTGATCATAGTGGGGCCGATGACAAAACAAATCACCAACGCGGTTAATATGCCCAGGATTCCCCGCAGGGTAATGTATTGGAATACACCAAACCCACTGTAGAACTGAGTCATATATTCGGTTAAATAGAGCAACATGACATGTACCTGTTTGTTTTTATAAGGTTAATCTGGGAATCTGGCTTATTTATGTCAATTTCATGATTATTAGTAGCATTCGGATTGACAACGCCACTCATGATGACGCTCCATCGTAAATTTCCTCTGCAATTTCAGCCGCTATAGCGCAATCGCCCGCATACCGGCGTTTTTCCTTGCCGATGATTTGATATTGCTCATGGCCTTTGCCTAAAATAATCACCGCATCGTCCTGGGTGGCGTGTTCCAGCGCCCAACGAATCGCCTGCGGGCGATCCAGAATCACTTGCACACGATCGGCCTGAGTAATACCTTGCACAATGTCATTCACAATGCGATTTGGATCTTCGGTTCGGGGATTGTCATTGGTAATGACAATATTGTCAGCGTGCGCTTCAGCCATAGTTCCCATGAGTGCACGTTTGCCCGAGTCACGGTCGCCTCCGCAACCGAATACACAAAAAATCGTGTGCGCTTTGTTGTATTGAGTCTTGTTAAGAGTGTTGTCTTGAGTCTTAAAATGTTCGCGAAGACTTGCCAGGGCTTTTTCCACCGCATCGGGCGTATGCGCATAATCCACTACAATCACCGGCCCCGAACCGCTATAGCCCACACGCTCCATGCGCCCGGGCACAGTAGCTAACTGTTGCATTCTTTGCAGCGCTTTCGCCAACGGCACACCCAAAACCAACAAAGTAGTCAGTACTGCCAATAGATTGCTAACATTAAAACGGCCTAATAACATTGAATGTACCGTACCGTTGCCCCACGGGGTGAGCACATCAAACGCAATACCCTGAGGAGAGAAGACCAAATGAGTCGCTTTCACATCGGAATACGCCTCAACACCATAGCTCACAATATGTAACGAATCCGGCAAATCTTTGATCAGCTGCCGCCCGAACACGTCATCGGCATTGATCACGGCGTGTCGCAGTCCGGGCATTTGAAAAAGCAGCTTTTTGGCCGCACTGTAGTTTTCCATGTCACCGTGATAGTCCAGGTGATCGCGGCTTAAGTTGGTAAATACCGCCACATCGAACGCAACCCCGGCTACCCGCCCCTGAATCAAGCCGTGAGAGGAAACTTCCATCACTACCGAAGCGGCGCCCTGCTCTAAAAAACGTTTGAACAACCCGTGCAAGGATACGGCATCCGGCGTAGTGTGACTGGCGGTTTGCAGTTGGCTGAACAGTTTGTTGCCAATCGTGCCGATAATACCGCAGGGTTTGTCCTCGCTTAAGGCCTGGGCGAGAAATTGACTGCATGAGGTTTTACCATTGGTACCTGTAATACCGACAGCGGTTAGCGCTTTGGACGGATGGTCGTAAAACCGTTCGGCAATGACACCCACTTTGTTCGACAGCTGCGCAATACTGATTACCGGTACCACGGCGCTGTGGCTCACTTGGTCAATCTCCTTGCTCGCAGACTCGTCTTCCTCCACCAATACCGCCACGGCGCCTTTGGCGATGGCTTGTTGGGCGAAATACACGCCATGCACTTGATGACCGGCGCAGGCGAGAAACACATCACCCGCGCGCACTTGACGGCTGTCCAAGGTCAATCCGTTGACGACACATTCCGAAACCAAATCTAAAGCAAAATCCTGCGGACCAAGGCCCGCCAACAATTCGCTTAAGGTTTTACCTGGTTCTGCTTGCATAAGCGCCATCATCGCATAAACACCATTATTCACTCTTGCACCATGGCCAATTTCGCGCCGTCAAAGGTAGGCAAGTCGTCCGGCGGCACATCCAATATGCGCAAAGCCCCAGCCATGACTTTGGAAAATACCGGCGCTGCCACCAAGCCGCCGTAATACGCTTTTCCCTGAGGATCATCGATCATCACCACCATGACCAAGCGCGGCTTGCTGGCCGGCGCCATCCCGGCAAAGACCGCTAAATAAGCGCCGTCTTCGTAGCCATTGGCCCCGACTTTTCGCACTGTGCCGGTTTTACCGGCAACCCTGTAGCCCGGCACTTTTGCTTTGGTGCCGGTACCGCCTTCTTGAACCACCATCTCCAGCATGGACTTGACCTGGCGGGCGGTGCGGGCGCTGAAAATTCGCTGCGAAGTTTGGGCGTTTTTTTCCACACCATGCAAAGTTCTTATTAGGGACACGGGCGGCAAATAGCCGTCGTTAGCAAACACCGCATAGGCCCGCGCCAATTGCAGTGCTGTCACCGATAAGCCGTAGCCAAAAGACATGGTGGCGGTTTCAATCCTGCGCCAGCCGCTATAGTCGCTGAGGCTTCCCGGAGATTCTCCGGGAAAACCGCTACCGCTGCTAAAACCAAAACCGACTCCCGCCAATACATCCCATAACTGCCGCGGTTCCATGGACAAGGCTAATTTACTGGCCCCCACATTACTGGATTTTTGAATCACGGTAGCGATATCAATTAGGCCATAATCATGAGTATCATGAATCAATTGCCCCCCAACCCGAAACAAGCCGGGTGAGGTGTCAATCAGCGTATTGGGCGCATACAAGCCGGCCTCCAGTGCCGCCGCGACCGTAAATGGCTTAATGGTCGATCCCGGTTCGAACACATCGGTGAGCGCGCGGTTGCGCAAGTTGCCCATGCCTTGCACCTCTTTGCGATTGTTCGGATTGAACGCGGGCTGGTTAACCATAGCCAGAATCTCGCCGGTCTTGGCGTCCAATACCACCGCCGACCCGGACTCGGCCTGGTGTTTGACTACGGCGGCTTTCAGTTCCCGGTACGCCAAATATTGAATCCGCCGATCGATACTTAATATTATGTCTTGACCGGGACTGGGTTCCGAGACCCGTTCCACGGTTTCCACCACCCGGCCCAGACGATCCTTGATGACCCGATTGGCGCCGGGCGTGCCTTTTAAAACGTCATCAAACTCCAACTCCAGCCCTTCTTGGCCTTGGTCATCGATATTGGTGAAACCCAACAAATGCGCAGTGACTTCCGCGGCGGGATAATAGCGACGGTACTCTCCTTGAAAATCCACGCCCGGAATCGCCAGGGCTTGCACACGCTGTACGACATCCGGAGTGACATGGCGTTTTAAATAGACGAATTCTTTGTCATGGCGGGCTTTAATTTGCTCCGCCATGTCGTTGGCATCCATTTGCAACGCATTCGCCAGCCGACTCCATTGCTGCGGGTGGCGCAGCAACTCTTTGGGATTAGCCCACGCCGAGGCCACCGGTGTACTGATAGCCAAAGGTTCGCCGTAACGGTCGGTAATCATGCCGCGGTGCGCCGGCACCGGCACCACTCGCAAGTACCGGGCATCGCCTTGCTGTTGTAAAAAGTCTTTGTTCAACACATGTAAGTCCACCGCGCGGCCCATCAATGTGAACGTCACCAGTAGCAACATCATGCTCACAAAGACTACACGCCATTTTTTTACGTCGTGCTTGCCGTGATAGGGTTTGTTTTCCGAATGTTTATGAATCATGGCCGAATTATCTTGATGGATTCTTCTGTTGGTAAAATCATGTTTAGACGGCTGTTGGCGATTTGCTCCACCCTGCCGTGGGTGGACCAAGCCGCTTGTTCCAACTGTAACCGCCCCCAATCGACTTGCATTTCGTCACGGGATTTTTTTAACGCCTGTAATTCTACAAACGCCGTACGAGCCTGGTGTTTGGCGTTGATTACCCCTATGGCGCTGCTCATGACCGCGGCGGTTAATAGCACGACTATTAACACTCTAATGTTCAATGGCATTTCAATCACCAGCACGCTCCGCTACCCGCAACACGGCGCTACGCGCCCGGGGATTGACATTGACTTCATGCTCATCGGGATAAATCGCTTTTCCCACCGGCCGCAATTTCGGCTTGATGAGAGCCGCTTGTATGGGCAAATCCGGCGGATAGTGATCGCCACGGGATTGATCCCGTATAAACCGTTTCACGATACGGTCTTCCAATGAATGAAAGCTAATCACCGCCAATCGCCCGCCTTTGCTTAACAAGGCGAGCGATTGCGGTAAAAACTGTTGTAAATCTTCCAACTCTTTATTGATAAAGATACGAATGGCCTGGAAACAACGGGTTGCCGGATCTTTACCCTGTTCCCAAGCCGGATTCGCATCTGCAATGATTTTGGCCAATTGTGTGGTGGTTCGTATGGGAGTCTCAGAGCGGCTTTTAACGATCGCCCTGGCTATACGTTTCGCAAACCGTTCCTCGCCATAATCGCGGAATACTTGGGCAAGTGTGGTTTCGCCGGCTTGATTGATCCATTGCTCGGCACTGATGCCGCCACTGGTATCCATACGCATGTCCAGCGCGCCTTCCCGACGGAAGCTGAATCCGCGATTCGCATCATCCAATTGCGGGGAAGACACCCCCAGGTCCAATAAAATGCCATCGATTTTTCCCAGCCAGTGGCGCGCCGCAATATGGTGTTGCAGCTGCGCAAAAGACCCATGCTCAATGCTAAACCGCGCATCGTTGGCAAACAGTTGCTTCGCGGCACTCACCGCTTGAGGGTCTTTATCCATGGCAAACAGATGACCTTTATCTCCCAGCCGATTTAAAATTGCGTTAGCGTGTCCTCCTCGCCCAAACGTTCCGTCTACATATATACCGTCATCACGTATATTCAGCGCCTCGATCACTTCGTCCAGCAGAACCGGACGATGCGTGTATGGGTTGTTCACCATTGCTCACCCGCACGCTACAAGGACAGTGACTCAAGTTCTGCCGGTAAACTACCTTCGTCTTCACCACCTTCCAGCCATTCCTGCCGGCGATCTTGCCAGCGTTGCGCGTCCCACAGTTCAAACTTGTTACCCTGGCCTAACAAGACGACTTTCTTATCCAGGCCGGCATAATCTCGCAGTGGCGGCGGCACCAGCACCCGACCACTGCCGTCCATATCCACTTCGGTCGCATGACCGACCAACAACCGCTGTAATTGACGCACCCGGCTGTTCAACGCCGGCAATTTGACGATTTTCCTCTCAACAATTTCCCATTCGGGAAAGGGGTACACCAACAAACAGTGGTCGCGATCAACGGTCACCACGAGCTGCCCACCACAGGAATCCGTCAACTCCTGGCGATAGCGCGTAGGTATGGCCAGACGCCCTTTGGCATCCAAGGTAAGCTCATTAAGACCGCGTAACAAAAAATTCTCCTCAACAGGCGGGGGAGGTGTATCCCATTTTTTCCCACTTTACCCCACATTGTAACACTATAGGTAGGAAATAGAGACACTGTCAAGGGAGATAATCCACTTTGTTTAGCCAAGTCGGGAGTAAAAGTTTTCTTGTTACACAACAACTTAGTGATTTCTGCTTAGGAGATAAAGTAATACAGGTTGATTATTTATCAACCAATCAAAAGCTTAGCGCAAGCACTTAAGAAACAGGATTAAAATATCCCGGTTAGAAACTGGCTGTTAGAAGGGGAATCGGTGGGATGTAAGAAAAAGAGTCAGCCTATAAGCCGGGTTCTGTCGTGAACAGTCATTCATCTGGGATGTGTGTCACCACACACCTCAAGCAACCTACCCGGAAGCACGCGCGGGCCGCGCTTAACGCTTCCCTATTTGGTCTTGCTCCTGGTGGGGTTTGCCCTGCCGCCGCGTGTTACCACCGGCGCGGTGCGCTCTTACCGCACCATTTCACCCTTACCTGCGCGAAGCGCGCATAGGCGGTATATTTTCTGTGGCACTTTCCGTAGGCTTGCGCCTCCCAGGCGTTACCTGGCACCCTGCCCTGTGGAGCCCGGACTTTCCTCCGCTTGCCGTTAGGCAAGCAGCGACTGTTCGGCTGACTCTTATAGGCAATTGTGCACTATACATCGAGATATTCAAGTAAAACTTCTTAGCGGCTTTTCTCATAGTTGCCGTAATGCCATTGAATCAGTTTTTTAAATTAAAGCTCTGAGGATTTCATCGCCAGAGCTTTTTGATACAGTTCGTTTTTTTTCACGCCGGTAATTTTACTGGCCAGATGAGCAGCCTGTTTCACCGGCAGTTCTTCCAGCAGCACACTGAGCACTTCGTCGGCCTGGCCTAGGCTCGCTGCGGTCGATTTTTCCGCACCGGCGACGATCAATACCATCTCGCCCTTAAGTTGTTGGGCATCACTGCTAACCCATTCCAGGATCTGCGCCAGCGATCCTTGACGGATAGTTTCATAAGTTTTAGTCAATTCCCGGGCAAACACCGCCTGCCTCTCGCCACCTAATACTGTGACCAAATCTTGCAACGCCGACAACAACCGATGCGGGGATTCGTAAAACATTAAGGTTCTGGATTCGGCCGCCAGGGCACGCAGGTGTTTTTGCCGTGCCGTGGTTTTGGCGGGCAGGAACCCTTCGAACGCAAAACGGTCCGAAGGCATACCGGAGGCGGATAATGCGGCGATGGCGGCGTTGGGTCCGGGAATGGGCACGACCTTGATACCGTGAAGCCTGGCTTCCTTGATTAAAAAATAGCCCGGATCACTCACCACGGGCGTGCCGGCATCGGAAATCAACGCCCAGGTTTCGCCCTGGTGGATTTTTTCTATAATACTGTGAGCAACTTGGCGCTCATTGTGCTCGTGTAAGGCGGAACTGGGTGTATGGATTTGATATTGTTTCAATAATCTGGCACTGTGGCGCGTGTCTTCGGCGGCGATATGGTCCACTTGCGACAAAACCTCCACGGCGCGATATGTCATATCATTGAGATTGCCAATTGGCGTGGCGACAACGTATAAAACACTTTTTTCGATCGAATTTTCCATGGAAATACTTGTTATTTAGTTAACCAATACTGATTTTTTTGACCTATCCTAGTCAACTATTTTATGTCAACTATGAAAATAACCAGCAGTAAATTTAGTGCAATCATGAATGTAAAAAAACCTTTTCTCTCGCTCATTGTCATCATCACCTTTGCCCTACTGGTCACAAGTTGCGTCACGCCGACACCGCCCACGCCTCAACTGCCAAGAGTACCGGAAGCACCCACGCAAATCCCACCGGAACGGGAAATCACGCCAACGGCACCGATAGAAATCCCCCAGGCTGAAATTGAGAAAAAAGAAGGACCCGCGCAGCAATTAATCGCCAGTGGCCGCTATCTTGACGCCGCTATTTTGCTCACGGATCTGGCCAACTCCCTGCCCCCCCCTAAAAAACAAGATTATCAGCTTCGAGTGGCGTCCCTGCTGCTGTTGGGCAATTATATCCAACAAGCCGAGCAAGTGTTACGGGAAACTAATGTCTCGGGACTGGACACCTCGTACACTGTGCGCAAAATCCTCTTAAACGGCGAGTTGGCGCTGGCTAAACAAATGCCCGAAGAGGCATTGCGGCAACTCAGCAGTTTGGACAACTACATTCAAACGGCCGATATTGAATATCAGAGAGACTATTATCGCATTCAAATTGACATACATTCGGCATTACGACGCTATGTCGACGCCGCTATGGCACGAGCCAAACTGGAACCGTTATTGGACGACGACAACGAAATCCTGGAAAACCAGGAAACCTTGCTGCGCGATTTGCAGGAATTGGACAGCGCCGAATTACAAACCTTAACGCGACAAGGTCGCAATGACATTCTTCGCGGCTGGTTATCATTGGCCTATATCGCTAAAACCGCATCAGATGAACAACAAGCGCAACAGGAAATTGATAACTGGCAAAACCAATTCCCCAACCATCCCGTAAAACAATCCATTATTGCTACGATTATCGCCCAACAACCCGAAGCCCTGGGCCGCCCCACCCACATTGCCGTTATCGTGCCCATGTCCGGCCGTTTTGCCAAAGCCGCCTCCGCCGTACGCAACGGCTTATTAACCGCGTATTACAGTGACCGCATGCAAAACTATCGCCCGGAAATCCGCTTTTATGACGAAGGCGAAGACCCGCAACAAATTCAAACCATCTATCAACAAGCGGTAGACGAAGGCGCGGACTTTGTCATCGGCCCGTTGAATAAAGAAGCTGTGACCAATCTGGCGCGCTATAACGGCGTGCAAGGCGGCATCCTGGCATTGAACTACGGGGATTTTGACAAAGACGAACGCCTGCCGGCTAACTTCTTTCAAATGAGCCTGTCCCCCGAACAGGAAGCCATCCATGTGGCGGAACACGCCTGGCTAGACGGGCACACCAAAGCGGCGGCCATTTATCCCGATACTCAATGGGGTGCGCGGGTCTATGAAGCGTTTAAAGACCGCTGGGAAGAATTGGGCGGCACCATTGTCGAGTACCAAACCTATGACATGAAAAAAAGCGACTACGCCGTTCCCATTAAACAATTGTTGAACATCGATGAAAGCGAACAACGCTATCGCACCGTAAGAAATCTGGTGCGGCAAAAAGTCGAATACGAACCCCGGCGTCGCAAAGATGTGGATTTTATTTTTATGGCGGCGTTCTCCCGCCAGGGCAGACTGCTAAGACCGCAGTTAAAATTCCATCGCGGTTCGGACATTCCGGTGTACGCCACCTCGCACGTCTTCTCCGGCAGTTTACAACCGGATATGGACAGGGACATGAACGGCGTGCGGTTTAGCGATATGCCCTGGACCTTGTTAACCCACAGCCAAAACGACAATATGAAACTGCAAATAAAAACCGTATGGCCCAATACCAGCAACCGCTACATGCGTTTGTTTGCCTTAGGCATAGACGCCTACCAGATCGTGCCTGAGCTCAATCGTATGCGGCGCAATCGTTTTACTTCCATTCAAGGCACCACGGGCATTCTTTATCTGGATATCAGCAACCGTATCCAGCGGCGTCTGTTATGGGCCCAATTCCAGGCAGGTGTTCCCAAAGTACTAGCAGAATTCTAAGCGCTGCAGCCGGTAGCGACGCATGGGCCTGACGCAACTCACCGGTAAATCCGCGGAAGAATTCGCCGGGCACTATTTGCAACGCCAGGGACTGAGCCTCGTTAGCCGGAATTACCGCTGCAAATACGGCGAAATCGATTTAATCATGCGCGATAAAAAAACCACTGTGTTCGTTGAAGTGCGTTATCGCAAATCCGAGCATTTCGGCAGCGGCGCGGAAACCGTGAACTACCACAAACAGCGCAAGCTCCTGGCCACTGCGTCGCATTATTTACAAAATAACCCCAAAGCAGCCAAACGACCGTGCCGTTTCGATGTCGTATCGTTAACCGCCAATTCATCATCCGGTGCTGAAGACTACGCCGTGCAGTGGATTGCCAATGCCATTCAATCTCAATAACTTTTATGATGAACCGTGCAGTGGAACTATTGAGAATCCCCACAGGGTTATCGTTGATTGTTGGTATTGCGATACTCGTGCAAGGTTGTGCCGGCTTGGTAGTTGCCGGCGGCGCTGCGGTTGGCGCGGTGGCCGCCAGCGATCCGCGTCCCGCGCGAGTCATGATGGATGACAAAATCATCGAAATGTCGGCCATTGATAAAATCTACAGTGACCGGGAGCTACAAACGCGGGTTCACATCAACGTCAACAGTTACAACTACGTGGTATTACTGACCGGCGAAGCGCTCTCCAAAGAACTAGAAAACAAAGCCGTGGACATCGTCCGGCATTTGAATAAAGTGCGCCGGGTACACGATGAAATCCGGGTGGCGGACTTAACCGGCTTTGAGGCCCGCGCTAAAGACAGCTGGATTTCCTCCAAAGTTAAAACCAACATGTTTGGCACAGAGAATTTTGACGCCACTAAAGTGGAAGTCATTACCGAGAACCGCACGGTTTATCTAATGGGTTTTGTCACAGAGGACGAAGGCGCCAAAGCCGCTGAGATAGCCCGCCAAGTGGAAGGGGTGGAAAAAGTGGTCAAGCTGTTTGAATATATGGAGCCGAACGAGCCACCCACCGATGGGGCGCCGCTACAAACCAAAAGCTAACGCCGGCGCGACTATTCCACTATCACCGGTAACGAATCCTGTAACACAATCTCTTGCGCACCAACCTTGGCCCGGTATGCCAACGCTTGTACACCGTTGTCCATTGCCGTTTTTAGCGCTTCGGCATAATCGGGATCGATAAAACGGGCCGGCCTGACTTCAACAACGTCTTCCCTCTGCACGCAAAAAAATATCACCGCCTGCGCGCCCTGCGACCGCATCTGCATTAATTCACGCAAATGTTTTACGGCCCTCGCGCTCTTGGCATCGGGAAAATAGCCAATACCGTTTTGCGCCAACGTGACGTTTTTGACCTCCACATAACAACAATCGGACGCCTCAGCGTCGCTAGTGCTCAGCAGCAAATCGATGCGGCTATTCTCAGCACCATAGCGCACCTCTTTGCGCATGTTGTCGTATTGTGTAAGCGCCGCAACGGTACCACTGGCAATGGCTTCGGCCACCAAGTGATTGGCCAGCAAAGTGTTGATTCCTACCAGTGTCTTTTGCTTACCCGAATTCGCTTCCACCAACTCCCAGGTATGCGCATATTTGCGCTTGGGATTCTCCGAGACACTTAGCCAAACCCGGCTGCCCGGATCGCAACACCCCGTCATGGCGCCGGTATTGGCCGTATGCGCGGTGAGCTTGCGCCCGCCCAGTAATTCCACATCGACAAGAAAACGTTTGTAACGACGGATCAGCCGGCCTTCTAACAATGATTGGGTAAACTTCACGATTTTTTATCTTTGCGGAAATATTTCGCCTTGGACTTCATTTTAACAAGAATGCAAAAATGATTTTT
>JASFLF010000034.1:0-11700 GCA_050118235.1 Gammaproteobacteria bacterium
TTTCCGCCGCCGGTGGATGCCAATGTGGCGTGGACCACTATTACTCCGGATCCGGCGGTGATCGAAATCAATCAAGCGCCGGCGCATAACGCGGCGAATTTTCATGAATTTTGCGAGTTGTTTTACAGTGCGGCCCGCGAGGTGGGCTTGCATCCCTACCGGTTGCATTACAACGGCGAAGTGTCCGACTCCGGTGGTGGCGGTCAGTATACTCTCGGCGGGCCGGAACCATTGAGCAGTCCTTTTTTCCTCTATCCGCACTTGTTGCCACGCCTGGTTCGGTATTTTAATGCCCATCCGGCCCTTTCGTATTGGTTTGCACCACCTTCAGTTGGTAGTTCAAGTCAGTCGCCACGAACGGATGAGGGGGTGCGCGAGTCGTTTATGGAGTTGGCGGTGGCCTTGGAGCAAGTGGAGGGTATTGACTGTCCGGAGCCGGAGTTTATCTGGCGCAATTTGAGTCCGTTTTTGGTGGATCCTTCCGGCAATCCACACCGCAGCGAATTGAATATTGAAAAACTGTGGAATCCTTATTTGCCGGGGCGCGGTTGTCTGGGTCTGGTTGAATTTCGCGCTTTTCGCATGGCTCGCAGTGCGGAGTGTGCCACGGCCATAGCGGTGTTGTTACGTAGCGTCGTGGCCATGTTAAGCCATATGGATATAGTCCCTCGGCTGGTTAATCATGGCGCCAAATTGCATGATAAATACGCTTTGCCGTTTTATATGCAGCTGGATTTACAATGTATATTCAATGACTTGTACCAAGCTGGATTGCCGTTGCATGATTCTATCAAAACCATCTTGTTACAAGAGCCTGTGCGGTTTATCGGAAAAGCGGTCTTTCATGGATGTTATATCGAATTACAACAAGCATTGGAGTTTTGGCCGTTAGTTGGCGATGTCGCTTCGCAAGAAGGTGGCGGTTCCCGCCTGGTGGATGCCAGTACCACGCGTTTGCAAGTGACAATAGGGGTGGAAACCCATCATCCCACTCAGCTCGGTGGTTGGGAACTATGGCTGGATGGTTATCGTGTGCCGCTGCGCCTGGAACAAGGTCAGCAAGGACCGGTTAAAGTCACCGGCCTGCGTTACCGGAATTTTCTGCCGAACATCGGATTGCATCCTGGTATTGCACCGCGCGATTCCATTGTCTTGGTTCTTGCGCATCGCGGCTTGAACGAAGCGCTACAAATCACCTGTCACGAATGGCATCCTCAAGGTTTGCCCTATCCCGGGTTGCCCCAAGATTTGGAGGATGCCGAAAGACGACGTAGCGAGCGCTTTACCACCAAGATTATTCCCTTTAAAGGATTTGACCAGCCGAAAACACCGCCCGATGCCGCGATGACGGATTACTGTTTGGATCTGCGCCGCCTGCCATAATTTATCATTATTGATCTTCGTTATTGCCCGCCGGTGACGATATGTTCGTAGAACTCTTTTCTAAGCTCACTCCTGTCGGTTAAGTATTTCTAATTCTATTTCACAGGGGATTCAATCATGAGAGTTACGTTCGTGGTACCTAAAGAGGATGACAGAGAAAATCCATTACACCAATTCACCCAATGCCGCGTTTTGCCGCCTGTGGGTTTGGCTCGCATGGCCGGACTGGCGGGCAAACAGGCCCGGGTGAGCGTGGTGGATGAGCGTATCGGATCGGATCCGCACAACGGCAGGCCGGATATCGCTGTTTTCTTTATCAACGCTTATAATCGGGAACGCTGTCTGACATTGGCCAGACATTACCGTGAGCTCGGAGGCTACGTAGTTTTATCCGGTGCTATGTTGGCAAATGACTCGGCCCAACCTGCACAATATGCCAACAGTCTTTTCGTGGGATATGGCGAAGAATGTATAGCGGACTTCTTGAATGACTATCATCTGGGTAAGGCGAAAACAGTTTACTACAGCGGAAACGAAGCAAGAACCTATGGTCGTACTGAAGCCGCAAACGGGTATATGGCATTGAGTGTGGCGTCATAAGCCAAGGCGTCAGTCCGTTCTAAACGCCCGGTCATGTACGGCAAACGAGTGCGGTGTTACCACCCATAAACAACGCCTTCAATCAGTTTTTCCAGGTTTTCGTATTCATTTATATTCACCGGTATGAAAATCTTATTGTTGCGGCTGTATACGCTCAGTAGCTTTTCCGCTGCTTTTGCGCCTTCGCTGGAGGTGAGATATTTTTGAATTTTGTCACGGTTATAGATGGAAATTTTGGTGCTGACCGTGATTGTCTGATTGGGCATATCCTCGCTTTTGTCTATGATCATAACTAAATCGCGTTTTTCCGGCGGTAAACTAAGATACACCTTATCTCTTACCACCGCGGCCCTGCACTCGCCACGAAAAAACGCTTGGACGACATTGCCCATACCGCCTTTGATGACTTTTATTTCCGGTTGAATCACCGGATTGTCATACAACGAAAACACCGCAACGGTACCCAGATTAGGCGAGGCGAGGCCGCAAATGTGTTTTCCGATCAAATCACGCAAGGACTTTATTTGGTTGTCGTCGGCACGCGCCAATATTAAGAACTTCAATGTGTCGGGTAGGCGCGCTACAGGTACGTGATTGACGTGTTTCATTCTCCAGGCCGCGAAGTGCGGTCCGTCAAATACAATGTCATATGTTCCCGCGCGCATTTTTGTCGCATACTGCGTCCAATTATCGGGATGCTCGTACACGACTTCCATGCCCAGGACTTTGGACAACCCCTCGGCTATTAATCCATACTGTTCCTGGCCTGCTTGGTACGTCTCCCTGGGGGGAGCCGATAATATTAGTTTTGTCTGAGCAAACCCATAAGTGGTGTTGCAAACCGCAAAAAAAATAAATAAAAATTTTACCAGAAAGTGTGTTTTCATAGACGTATAAGTTTCCATTAAGCGATATGGGCTTAACGTCCATAGTGATAAAAACTTTAGGTGCCCTTCCAATCTGTGTGGGAATGGTGACTCGAATCCGCGTAAGCAGGCATATTGGCTTTGCAGTGATATTTCTGAGCCCGCCATGGAGGCTAAATCAGGCTATATCGCAGGCTACCACAACGCTGAGCGCTGCAAATCGGGACCTAAACTACAAACATGTTCTAAAAGTCGAGACACGGGTGTGCATTCCAACAGTTCTCCGAAGTGGCCGGATTTATATTTACCGCATAGCGCGGTGCGTGGGAACCGGTTAGAGAGGTGCTATAAAAAAGAGCTGTGTCATGTGCGCCCCTATACCGGCTTTCTACTTGCACCTTCCGCTGGTATATAATACTTCAACGTCCAGCCATATACCTTCGTGTGTCGCCAAGTTTTGAATTTCAGCCAAGTGTTGTTTTTTGAACGGCTCCACTTGTTCCGGCTTGAGTTGGCTGATTAAACCGCGATAACCGGCATACCATACGACGTTCCACCATTGATCGGCGTTTTCCAGGTGATAACCGGCGTTATGGCGCTGGGTTTGAATATCGCTCAATCCCGCTGTCTTGAACAACTCGGCACTTTTCTCTTCACTGGCGATGCGTTTCCAGGATAATGGCGGCCGTTCTATACCATATTCCTCCAGGTGATCGAGAAATATTTCCTGCACCGGCTGAAAAGCGCCTTCGGTAAACGAACTGCAGGCAACTCGCCCACCGGGTTTTACTTTTTGCGAGATGTGGTGAAGCAGTCCTTGCATATCTTCGACGAAAAAGATCGCGAACGAGCAGTTGGCCGCATCAAAATGGGCGTCGGGAAATTCTATGGCTTGCATGTCCATGTGCAGAAACTCGGTGTTGCCCAGCTGTTGCGCAGCGGCTTTATTCGTTGCTTGACGCAGCATGCCGTCGGAAAAATCAATGCCGGTAACTTTGCCTTGCGGCACAGCGCGGGCTAACTCCAGTGCGGCTATACCGGTGCCGGTTGCCACATCCAATATGTGTTCATCCCCCTTTAATTGGAAGATTTCCGGCAGCCGTTTCGCGCTGTTGATAAAAAACCGCAGCGCGGGATTGTCGTATCCTTCCGAGACCGTGTTGAAAGTGTTCTTAATATGAAGTTTGCGTTCTTGTTCGTCCATTACTACACCTGCTAGTTCCGTTTATGAAAATTACAACGTAGCGCTTTGCGTAGCGTTGCTGTGCGCCTTGAGAAAATCGTTAATCAATTCCACGGTATTTTCATCCGGCATTTCTTTGCCGGCGGCGTGCATATTATTTTTCATCCGTAACACCACCCGAGCCCACTCATTGGGGCTGTGCTGCGTTGGGTCCGGGGCGGCGTGGCATTGTGAGCAAGTGGATTCAAACGCCCTGCCTGCGGGAGTGTCCAGATCGGCGTATTGGCTTTTGTCTAATGGTTTTTGCGCATTGTCCGCCAAATAAGCGCGTAGTATCTGCCAGTCTTTTTCCGGAGGCATCATGACTCGAATCAATATGCCGCCACGGCGTTTTTGCATTTCTTTTTCCATGCGGTCGACGACAATTTGCCATTCTTGTGGGGTGTGCATGGCAGGTGTGGGCAAATCGTGGCATTGCACACAGTAGAGCGTCAGCATGGTGGCGCCGCGGGACTCGGCATTGGGTAATGCATCGGGATTTAATCCTTTGGGTATGACCATGATACCGGGATTGTTCTTCAACTCGGCTTTTTCACCGGCCGTGGCCGCGGCGGTTTGTTTTTCCGCTTCGCGTTTTTGGTACAAAATTTCGTAATAGACTGTGAATACCATTACCCCGATGAATGCCAGTAAAATCGCCAGGAAGGCGCGTTTTTCCCCTTTTTTCATAGAATGTTTCATTTCTAGATACCTCTTTCTCAAGCTTAACTTATTGAGCCTGATGTAATTATTAGTATTTCAATCGACAGGGAATAATGACCGGAATTGAAATCTCTGACAAGTCCCAGGCGTCTCAAAGATGGTACAGCGGTCGTTTTTATTGATACTATTTGTGGTCAGTTCGCGTCTGTGCGGCGGTTAACTGTTTGTTTTGGTGGGGGAAAGGGAAGAATTTTCCGAATTGGGGATATGACCGGTTATAGCGAGGTCAAAAATTATTGTCTGTGAGCCGTGGGAAGTAATCTATGTCGAAAAAACATCCAATATCGGAAGAGGAAAGCGCATTGTTCCGTGAAGCGATGGCCGATGTGCAACCACTATCCCACGACAAAATCCCTCCCAAGCAAAAAAAACCGCCTCCCAAACCGCTGCAGCTTGAGCGAGACCAGCGCCAGGTTTTAAAAGACATGATGAGCAGTGATATGTATTCCGAAGATCTTGAAACCGGCGAAGAGTTGCTGTTTGTCCGCGAGGGATTGCATCCCAACACCTTGCGCAAATTGCGCCGCGGCAAGATTCGTATCGAGGCGGAGTTGGATCTACACCGTATGACCAGTGAGCAAGCCCGTAAAGAAGTGGCCACATTTCTGGCCCACTGCAAGGTTCAGGGTAAGCGGTGTGTGCGTATTATTCACGGCAAAGGATTGGGGTCGCTGGAAAAAAAACCGGTGTTAAAAGGCAAAGTCGACGTCTGGTTGCAACGCCACAATGATGTGCTGGCGTATTGTTCGGCTCGGCCCATGGACGGTGGCACCGGTGCGGTGTATGTGTTGATTAAAAAAGGTTAGATTTTTTATTCCCCCACTAAACCTTTCCCCGGTTAGCATCGTCAAATCATTAAAGCCCTTACGCTATTCTGAGTCAGGCGCTTTGCGAGGTTCTTTACGATGTTTTTTCCAAGATTTTTTTCTGAGGTGTAGTTATATAAGGTTATTTTTCTCAAGGATGAATGTGAAACAGGGATTGTTTCTTTCTTTTGTGCTTTTTTAAGGATATTTTATCCGCCGTAGAATTACACTGACACAACGGATTGAGTCGCTTGTGAACGTCCACTAGCTTGCTGCCCATGTCCCCCATGGAGGGAGCGGTGTATGATTGAACCGTGGATAAGCAAGTTACGCTTTTGTTGGAAGAATTGCTGGGTGTGGCGGAGACGGCGTGTCACCGTTACACCCTGGTCTTTACCGGTGAGCCAGACTGGTGTTACGCGCAAGGGCAACAAGCGGTCGATGAACTGGCAACCGCTGATGTGTTGTGGATCAGTCAACATGAGTTCCCTGTAGGTCAGACATACACAGGCTCGCGTGCCCAACATTATCTGGGCATGGAATTTCAAGCGGTGATTTTCGATGTCTACAGCGGTTTTGATCCTGATTTGTTCGCGGCAATATCCGGCACCATTAAAGGCGGGGGGTTGTTGATCTTATTAGGCCCTACACTGGGCCAATGGCAAACCTTCGCTGACCCGCAAAAGGTACGCCTTGCCATATGGCCATACCAGAGCAGCGATATTAGCGGACGTTTTTTAGGATTTGTGTCTCGTACTATAAAGCAAGCAAACGGCGTTGTGGTTATCGAGCAGAACCAACCACTGCCATCTATTCCACAGAACGTCCAATCCGAATCGGATCTTCGGAACTCAGAACAGTGGAACGTTGAATTCCCCTATCGCAGTAAAGACCAACAGCTTGCTGTGCAAGCCATTTTGCATGTCGTATCGGGGCATCGCCACAGACCGCTGGTGGTTACGTCCGACCGCGGCCGGGGTAAGTCAGCCGCGCTGGGTATTGCCGCGGCGCGTTTGATGGAGCAAGGTGTTGAAGCCATAGTTGTTACCGCGCCCCGGTTGAGTGCCGTTTCGCCGGTTTTTGACTGTGCCCAATCCTTATTGCCCGGTTCACAGCGCCTTAAGGGCAAATTGCTTTTAAAAGAAGCGAGCTTGGTGTTTGTTCCCCCTGATGAATTATTGCGCCGACATTACCAGTGTAATTTATTGTTGGTGGATGAAGCCGCCGCCATTCCCACCACACTCCTCGAAAGCTATCTCAAACACTATGCGAGAATCGTTTTTTCCACCACTATTCACGGTTATGAAGGTACAGGCAGGGGCTTCGCGCTACGTTTTCAAGACAAATTAAATCAATACACTCCGGGTTGGCGCTCCTTGTCATTGCAGACACCCATTCGCTGGGCGGAGCAAGATCCCCTGGAGTCGCTGGTGTTCAAGACGCTGCTGTTGGATGCCGATCCGGCGGCTGATGAGTTGGCTGGTCAAACGGATGTCGCTTTGTGTCAGGTCGAAAAGCTGGATAGAGACGTTCTTCTCGAAGACACAAAGACGCTGAGTCAGTTATTCGCGTTATTGGTATTGGCGCACTATCAAACCCAGCCGGCGGATTTGCGGTATTTGCTGGACGCCCGCGATGTGCACCTTTATGTGGTGCGCTATCGCGGCAACATTGTCGCTGCCGCATTGCTCGAAGCGGAAGGTGGATTTGATGCCGAATTGGCAGCCAGTGTTTATGCCAATGTACGAAGGGTGCGTGGCCATTTGCTGGCGCAATCATTGGCGGCCTATGTAGGATTGCAACTCGCGCCTCAATTGAAGTATATGCGCGTCATGCGCATCGCGGTACATCCGCTGGCGCAACAACAAGGCCTGGGCACGTTCTTATTGCAGCACATCGAAAAAAACTTGAAAGACACTGATGTTGACCTCTGGGGTGCCAGTTTTGGCGCCACGCCGGAATTGATTCATTTTTGGCGGCACGCCGGTTTTTCGCCAGTGCATCTAGGATTGAGTCGCAATGCCGCCAGCGGTATGCATGCGGCGTTGATGTTGAAGCCGTTAAGCGGCCGCGGAGGCGAATTGTTGCGGGAAGCGCAACTGAAATTTAATCAACATTTTCCACTTATGTTGTCCGAATCCTATAACGACTTGGAGCCGCCGCTAGTCCGGCAATTGTTTGGCTCAGAAGTTACTGCGCCCTGGTATCCCTTGTCGGAACAAGACTGGTTGGATGTGAAGTCGTTTGTGAGTGCCGCCAGAGGTTATGAAGTCAACTCGGTTCCCATTTGGAAATTGGTGTGTTTATGTTTGGCTGACAAATCCGGCGTCACTGAATTGGAAGAGACTGAGTGGGCTGTACTCATTAGCAAGGTGTTGCAAAAAAAGCCGTGGCGGGAGTTAGTGTCCAGATATGCTTTCAGTGGCCAAAAGGAGGCTGTACAGCGTGTGCGCTTGGCTGTGAAAAAACTCTACGATTGCTGCGCTCCCAATTAGGGCCATATCCACGCCCGAGTACAGGTGCAAATAAAGGTTGATATTGACAGGCTGTGGTTATTCAAATTCGCAACATGTTCGCTGCAAGTGGATCGGCGACCTTTCATTCGGACGCCGGAGAATGATTCTTAAATGCAACAGCGATCACATGCTGTGTACTGTCTAAACGGTAAAAGACACTGTTACTGGAGTATGTGTAGGCATTGGCAAGCTACGTAGGTCGAGTCGCCGCCGGTTGTTGCCTGCAGTTGTTGCCTCCGGTAATCATGCTCCGAAAAGCTAAGTTGCACTAATCTTAACTCATCATGCTGCTAGCACAGCCTTGGTAAAATTAGCGTTGCATAGCAAAAACCACCGCCCTTTGCGTTGCCAATCCAACGAAATGTGCTAATACTTAATTGGCAGCTGTTTAAAAATCGTTAACAATTTCGTTTTTGATCCGGATTTTCTAATAGATCACACGAATGTGTGGCGCGTATGGATGCAATGCAACGACTAAATTCAAGCTTATTAATTCTGGCGTGTGCGTCTGTTCCGGTTGCGGTGAGCGCAACATCCGGTTCTTTTGAAAAGCTCTTGGAACTACCGTTGGAAGACTTGGTGCAAGTGCGTGTAGGCGTGGCGTCCCATTTTGTCGAGTCACAACTCAATTCGGGATCAACCGTTTCAGTGATTCAAGAAAAGCAATGGCAAAAGCGCGGCGCCCGTAGTTTGATGGATGCCATTGGCCATTTACCGGGAACTATTGTTTTACCAAATTGGTTTAGCGCGCAACAAATCATGATTCGTGGTTATGCCAACGGTAATAATTCCGGCGGCATTACCACGCTGTGGGACGGGGTGCCGGTTTCCTCGGCAGAAGGCAGTCCGCAATTCAACCGACAGTTTATTAACCTGGGCACCCTGGACCGCATTGAAATGATCCGTGGCCCCGGCTCGGTACTGCATGGGGAAAATGCGTTTAATGGCGTGTTGTCGATGCACGCCTTCGAATCACCTACCGACATGACGCGCTTTGATGTCTACTCCGCGACCAATGTCTACAGTCATGCCGGGGCCAAACACAGTCAGGCGTTGGGCAACGGTGTGCGTATGCATGTCAGTGCAGCCTACTCCAACCAGGGTGATCAACACCGCGGCTACGAGTATTTCGATCCGCCCGGCAGCAGTGAACGGGCTTTCGAATATCGCTCCGCCACCGGGGTTTTTAAGCTGGCTTCCGATTCTAACCGTACCTTCACTTGGAACGCCGGTCTTTACTGGGACGATATCAACAGCGATGGGTTTCTCAGCGGCGGGACTTCAGGGCCCGGCGGTTTGGACGGCCGTGATCAAGGTGGCGTGGATTCCGACATCATCATCGCACGAGGCGGCGCCGGCTACAAAATAAACGATACCACCGAGGCCGAAGCAATGGTGTACTACTGGACTTACGACCGCACATATACGCGTGCCACAAGCCTAAGCCGTGATTTAGAGGGCGCCGGCGGCGCCCATGACATGGCGGCGAAGTTTATTGTCAAGCAGCGCGAGTTATTCGGCAGCACTCAATGGAGCGGGGCCTTGGATCTGCGACATCAACAAATGGACGGCGCGCACCGTAAGATCACTGATATTAGCTCGGGGGATATTGTCGTCGAAGACGATTTGCAGTTCAGTGACTTTGGCCGCGATATTTATAGTGTTTCGTTGGACGCCAATACCGATTTGGCGCGCGATCAAGTGCAACTGCGTTATGGTGTGCGAGTGGATCACTACAGCGACTTCGGCAATCAGACCACCCCACGCCTGGGGGTAATTTATCACGCCACTCAGCGTTCGGCGATCAAACTACTCTACGGTGAAGGATTTCGTGCGCCCAACGCTTTGGAGGTCACTGGTTCCGCCACCATCGAAGGCAATGCCGATATAAAACCGGAAACCATTTCAACTTATGAGTTGGTGTATATGTTGCAAACGCAGCGTTCGTTGAGCGAATTCGTCTTATTTAAAAGTCATTGGAAAGATTCCATCAGCACTACCGCCACCGCCACGCCGGGTTTCAACTCACGATACATTAACGCCGGAGACAGCAAGGCGCACGGCGCAGAAGCGTCTTTCACTCTACAAGGCGATCCCTGGACCGTCGAAACCAATGGTTCTTATGTCCGCAGTGAAAACACCACATTCGATCAAGATTACGTGGCATTCCCCATCTGGATACTCAACGCCGGTGTAGGTTACCAACTGGCGAAATACGATACCGATTTTTTTGTCAACATGCGGGCGCATCTGGATGCCGCTGAAGGGCAAATTACCGACGGTTACCTCGATCCGGCGGATCTGAAAGACTATTGGCGCACCGATGTGCACGTCGCCAAGCGCTTTAGTAAACAAGCGAAATTAACACTGGACATACGCAACCTGTTCGACCGTAAGAATTTTCTTCCCTCCATTCAAATCAATCCATCACCCGGCGGCATTCCCGATGAGGAGCGTTCATTCAAGGTCGGTATTTCTTATCGTTTATAATCAAACTACTGATGACAAGTGATAATCACACATTTCTCGGCAAGTTATTGCTTTTGCCAGTGTTGTCTGGGGCATGTCTCGCGTTTGTGGTGAATTTCGCCGTGTATGCGGCGACCGGCGACAATGAACTTAAAGCGGCTTACATAGCGCGGTTCACCGAGTTCATCGAGTGGCCCGTCAACGCGGAGGAGGAGCCAGCGGTTGTTTTTACCATCTGTGTATTCGGCAATCATCCTATTCGGACATTGCTAGATAAATTACCTCGGTTGATGCGTGTCGATCAACGACCAATAGAAATAAACCGTATCGATCACCCGGAAATGGCCGGCTCATGCAAAATCCTGTTCGTACCGGCGGCCGAAAACAACCGTATACCAACGATATTAGAATACATTGATAAAAAACCGGTACTAGTGATAAACGAAATACCCGATGTTCTAACGCATGGACAGCTGATCAGTTTGTATAAAGAAGGTGACCGATTGCGAATTCAGATTCATTTGCGAGAAGCGCAAGCGGCGGGATTCAAAATCAGTGCGCGTTTGTTGAAACTGGCGAACGTAGTGGAGTAATTCGATGAGTCCTAAAACTCTGCTCGATGCGCTGCCTTTACGCCACAAACTCATAGCAATCATTTTTGCCGCCAGCGCCACAGCCAGTCTGGTGGCGACCGGAGTCTTCCTTGCCTATGACTTGTATAACTTGCGCGTGTCCATTGCCGACAACGCAGTGTTGATCGCGCGCACCGTCGCCAGTTACAGCGCCGCAGACCTGGCATTCCAGGATCGCGTTGCCGCCGGGGAAACGTTGGCCGGTTTGAGCAGCATGCCGCATGTGGACAACGCGTTTTTGTTTGACGTAAACGGTCAATTGTTCGCAAGTCTGAACCCTAACTCACTCCCTCCGGATCTGCCTGAATCGGAAGGCCGCGCTTTTGTTATGTATCGCAGCGATCATTTGCACGTGAGCGAACCGGTACGATTTGAAAATAAAGAGTATGGCTCCTTGTATTTGTTGGTATCGCTGGCTCCACTGCAACAAGGGGTGCGCGACGGCTTGTTTACTTTAGCGGGGCTGCTTGCGTTCGCTTTCGC
>JASFLF010000035.1:0-11685 GCA_050118235.1 Gammaproteobacteria bacterium
GGCAATATGGCGTGAGATTGCGCACCAAAAAAATTGTTATACCAGATGCCCAATAATCCCAATATCACCGGCAGGTTTTTCTCCAATGGCGTGCTGCGGAAGTGTGTGTCCATGGCGTGGGCGCCGTTTAATAAGGCTTCGAACTCATCCATACCTATGTACAAAGCGATGGATAAACCAATGGCGGACCACAAGGAATAACGTCCGCCCACCCAATCCCAAAACTCGAACATGTTGTTGGTATCAATACCGAATTGCGCCACCGCGTCGGTATTGGTGGACAAGGCGACGAAATGTTTCGCCACCGCGGTTTGATCGGTGGCGGTCTTTAGAAACCACTCTTTGGCCGTATTGGCATTGGTGATGGTTTCCTGAGTGGTGAAGGTTTTGGAGGCAATGATAAACAATGTGGTTTCGGGGTTGAGATTCTTTAGGGTTTCGGCGATATGGGTGCCGTCGATATTGGAAACGAAATGCACCTTGAGCCCTGGCTTTCCATACGGTTTTAACGCTTCGGTCACCATGACCGGTCCCAGGTCCGAGCCGCCGATACCGATGTTGACGACGTCGCCTATGGGTTTGCCGCTGTAACCCCGCCACTGGCCATTGCGCACGGCGTCGCTGAATTGCCGCATTTTTTGCAACACGCCATTGACCTGCGGCATGACATCTTCACCGTCGACGATGATGGGCTCATTGGAACGATTGCGTAAGGCAACATGCAATACCGCCCGATTTTCCGTGAAATTGATTTTCTCACCGCGGAACATCTTTTCGATCCACGCGGGCAAATCGGTTTGTTTGGCAAGATCCAACAACAAGGTCAGCGTATGTTCCGTGATACGATTTTTGGAAAAATCCACCAGGATCTCGTCGAATTGCAAGGAAAAGGTGTCAAACCGCTGCGGATCTTGGGAAAATAAATCCCGCATTGCCACATTTTGCATGTCGTAGTAGTGGTTCTGCAGTGCTTGCCAGGCGGCGGATTCGGTCAAATCAGGCATAAAATTTCCATTAAATGAATGTGTTTGGGGGTTCGCAATGAATAGAACGTGATCAATAGATTATAGAGCATCAAACAACAGAAATGCCGATGGCGGCTACTTTACCGAATTTTCCAGGTGATATTGCTGTTCAAGCGCAATCCCACCAATTCATCCATCACATTGCCGAATCCGTCCAACGCCACTAAATCGACGCATTCTTCATAGATGTGCAACATAATACGTTCCTCGGGTTTGATGGCATTCATTTGGGGTTTGTACTGATCGTCATTGGCGCCACAGGGTTTGGACTGGATGACGTCGATCACCGCAGAAGAATGATTTTCAACGCGCAATTCAATGGGATTTTCCGGTGGCGGTTTTAATGCAGGTTTAACCGGTGAGCAATTATTGATCAATGGTATAAGCGCCAACAATAGCCAAATCCTTCCCCAGCACGGGGCGAGCGACTTTTTCCAATCATTGCGATACATAAGCTAACCTTCGTTATTTTTTAAACTGTTACATCCGCTTGTGGTAAGGGACTAGAGTTGCATGGCTATTTTATAACATCTGAAAACCGAGTTGAAATCAATTACCCGTTTATCGTTAAAATTATTTTGAGCGATATTGATCAATCGCCAATTGGAAAAAGCGTACGTCAGGTTTTATAGTGCACGTGGTAACGGAAGGTGAACAGTAATTTCATGAAAGCAACCACCACCAAGTCAATATCTCATGTCGTCGGGTTTGACGATGCGCCTTTTAACCATGACAAACGTAGCAATGTATTGGTTGTGGGCGCGGTATTCGCAGGGGCCAGGCTGGATGGCGTATTGAGTACTCACGTGCGTCGTGACGGCGTAAACTCCACCCGCAGCTTGATAGACTTGTTGCAAAACAGCCGGTTTTATCCCCAATTGCAGGCGGTATTTTTACAAGGCATCGCTTTTGGCGGCTTCAACGTTGTTGATATTCACGAATTGTACGCCCAATTGGGTTTACCTGTCGTTGTGGTCAGCCGCGTAAAACCGAATCTGTCGAAAATAAAATCCGCGTTATTGGAAAAAGTACCGGGTGGGCGGAAAAAATGGCAACTGATCGAACAAGCAGGCCCTATGGAAAAAATCGGCCAGGTGTATGTGCAAAAGATTGGCTTGGCCAAGGAAGAAACTGCGGCGTTAATCGCCAGCTTCGCCGCCAACAGCGTCATCCCCGAACCGCTGCGAACCGCGCATTTGATTGCCGGCGGGATAATGCTGGGGGAAAGCAGGCACAGGGTGTGATGGCTAGCATATTACACATGCATATACTTCATATAGACCAGATCCATGCCATCATAGCGCTTATGGTGTTCCATGCGCGCGGGAATAAACCCGAATTTCAATAGCAATCGTAACATGCGCACGTTGTCAGCAAACACCGGCGCTTCCGCGGAGACGAAATCTTTTTGGGTGATATAGGCAACCAAGTGTTCTATGAGTTTGGAGCCAATGCCGTGATGTTTGTGTTCGGATCTCACCGCGATCCCCAGCGATCGCAAACCTAACGTAGGGTGTTCCTGGATGATGGAAAGGCCGACAATGTGATTGTCTTCGTCCACGGCGCAATAGTAGGAGATGCCGTGGGAAATGTGATTATGCAGCCAGTCGCTAATGGTATCGGCGTCGATAGCATGTTTGTTGAAACTCAGATATTTATGGTTTTCCGGGGCGTTCCAGATCTTTAAAAATGCCGGCAACAACTGTTGAAAGTCTTTGTCATTTTGTTCGGGAATGAATTGGACTATTTTAATCTGGCGCATTGGTCAGTCGGTTAGTAGAAATCAATGTGTCATGATTGTTGGTGTGGATCGCAAGTTGCCACGAAAATACGTCTCGAGATTTATTGGTTCCGCCATGCTGCAATTCACTGACAGGAAAAAATACGATTAACCATTTTATATCGCATTCTTAGCCACAATAATAGATGAATATGCCTGATTCCACTTACAAGCGCGCTAATATGGCCAACAAACGCCAAAAACGGCGTAAAACTCCTTGGATTGTACGTTGGTTGCGGTTTGGTTTTGCCGTGCTTAATGTGATTTCGCCTCGATGGGGCGCGCGGCGGGCGTATCGCTTGTGGTTTACTTCACCGCGATATCCGGAACCGGCCAGAGAGCGGCGCTGGCGGGAACAAGCGCAGGTGGATTTTATCGACCATGAACACGGTCCCTTGGCGGTGTATCGTTGGGGACAAGGTCCGGCGGTACTGTTGGTGCACGGTTGGAGTGGGCGGGGCACGCAAATGGGCGCGTTCGCCGAACCCCTGGTCAAACGCGGCTATTCCGTGGTGGCGTTTGACGCCCCCGGACACGGTCGCTCGGCGGGTAGCGAAACCAACGCTTTTCAAGTCGCCGCCGCGTTGGCAAGCGTCGCGGAACAAACCGGGCCGCTGAGTGCAATCATTGCACATTCCTTTGGTACCATGGCCACAACCCTGGCCCTGCATCAGGGATTATCGGTGGAGAAAGTAGTGTGTATAAGCGCGCCCACTTCGCTAGAATTTTTGGTCGATCGGTTTTGCCAAACCCTGGGTATTAAACCCAAAATCGAGACATTGTTAACCCAAATGTTGGAGAAAGAATTTGGCAAGGATATTTGGCAACGGATAGAGTCGGATCGGCATGTGGTTGACTGCACCACAGCGGCATTGATCATTCATGACAAAAATGATGTAGACGTGCCCTGGCAGTGGAGCGAACGTCTTGCCAAGGCCTGGCCCAACAGTTGTTTTTGGCTGACCAAGGGATTAGGGCATCGGCGCATATTGCGAAACCGTACGGTGATACGTTCGGTATGTGAGTTTATTGAAAACGGGCACTTGCCTGAAAAAAACCAACAATAGTAGTGATGGGGTGCGCTAGGTACACCTTACCAACCCCACACCACACCTTCCAACAAATCCTCAATGCCTTCATAACGATCGCTGCTGGTGGCTTCAAAATAGGGTGCGCTGCGACTGTAGCGACGAAGAAGCCCTTGCGCCGCCATGGCGCCTTTCTGGGAAACCATAAAATCGGCAATTTGCTGGGCATTTTTTTCAAGGCGTTTGCTGACTGTGATGGTTTGGTTGGGCATGGATTTGGTTTTGCCTATTATTTTGAGAGAGACTTTTTGGGTGTCTGGCAAATTGTCGTAATAATGGTTACGAAGTATGGCCGCACGGCAGTGCCCGCTATTAAACGCTTTATGAACTTCCCGCATGCCGCCGCTGACTTCCTCTATAACAGGTTGCAATACGGGATTTTCAAACAACTCGTACACCAGGCTGGTGCCTAAATTCGGAGACAACATCCCACAGATTTTTTTACCGTTAAGATCTTTCGTTTTGTTAACTTTTTGATCGTTTGCTTTGGCGACTAACACAAAATCCAATGTGCCGGGTAATACGGCGATGGGGATGTGCTGCAAATGCTTGACGCGCCAGGCAGCGAAATGAGGGCCGTCGAATATAATATCGTAACGCCCGTCTCGCATTTTTTGAGTGTAGTCGAACCAACCACTGGGTTGTTGGTACACGACTTTCTCTCCCAATACCTGCGACAAATAGTCGGCTAAAGGTTGGTAAGTTTCTTTGCCCAGATTGGCGTTTTCCCGAGGGGGAGCGGTTAGGACGTATTCAGCGTTGGCTGTGTTTATGGTACACGTTAAGTTGAGGAATGCGCAAAAAAATAACGGGCACCGCAAGGTTTTATCAAACATTACGTTTTTAAACATAACGTTGTATTCTCGCTCGCACTAGAAGGGTTGTCGGTTATTGATTATTATTGAAATATTGTGTTAAGTGTAGCAAAACTTTGCGAAGGTGCTAGTGTACTGCATTATATTAAATGCAGATATCAGCAAGGCGAGAAGCGGTCAGTTGCTAGGCGCGCGAGCGCAGGACTAGCCGTAGCGTGTCAAGCGAGTGCACCAACAGTAGGCGCTTTAGGCGACGACGCAGATGGCCGCTTATCGCCTTGCCCTCCGGGAGCCCCGCAAAACGGCCAATGCTTCGTTCCAGTCCTTGAAAAGGGCTCGCCATTCCCTGCGGAATGCGCCTCGCCTTGGTCGTTTTGCGGGGCTCTGATACCTGCATTTAATATAATGCAGTACATTAGGGGAAAGTGAGATGTTTACATAATCTTAACAACCACTTTCGCCTATGAGGAAGTGGTTACGCTGAAAAAATGCTTTTATAACTACGTAGGGTAGCAGGGGCGCGCCGAAAGTGGCCTGTTTGAGTTTCCCCGCTGATCGTTTCGTGAGAGCGTTATTCTTCATCTCCCAAACATTTGGATGTTTCCAGCCACATCACGTTGATGATGCCGAAACTCACGGCTAACAATACACCTAGTATCCACGCGAAGTACCACATAGTCAGACTCCTCTTTTGTGTTGCGTTATGTTGCTTTATGTTTGTGTCGCTCAATAGGCAGAATGTTTGTTGTCTTCGATGTGTTGTTCGGTGACCTTGCCACGCATGACTCGGTACACCCAGGAGGTATAGGCCAGTACGATGGGCAGGAAGATCAATACGGCCCAAAACATCAATTGTAGCGTGAGATGGCTGGATGTGGCGTCCCACACCGTTAAGCTGCTGACCGGGTTTGAGGAAGACGGCATAATAAACGGGAACATGGCAAATCCCGCTGTCAGAATAACGCCGCTTAACATCAGGCTGCTCGCGATAAACGCCGTTCCGGGTTTGTCTTTGTGCGACAACAGTAGCGCCGCGAGCGCACCGCCAAAGCCCAAAACGGGGGCGAGTATTTGCCAGGGATAAGCCGAATAGTTATAAAACCATGCGCCGGCTTCTTGCACCACTTCCTTTCCCAAAATATTGGGCATGGCGTTGCCTGATGGCATGTTCAGTATGCGGAAGCCGTCGATGCCAGCGGCGACCCATATGCCGGCCAAGGCGAAAGCGGCAATTAACATCACACCGAAGATCTTAACCGCGGCTTTGGCGCGTTGATAAATCACCCCTTCGGTACGCAATTGCAAAAACACCGCGCCGTGGGTCACTAGCATGGACAGGCTGACTACGCCGGCCAACAGCGCAAACGGGTTGAGTAAACCGAAAAACGATCCTGTATACGTGGGGCGTAAAACCTCATCGTATTGAAACGGCACGCCTTGCAAGAGGTTGCCAAAAGCCACGCCGAACACTAGCGCCGGTACACTGCCACCGGCGAACAGGCCCCAGTCCCACGCGCTGCGCCATCTGGGGTCGTCGATTTTGCTGCGATAGTCAAATCCCACGGGCCGGAAAAATAGTGCAAACAATACCAGTAGCAACGCGATGTAAAATCCCGAAAAAGCCGCGGCGTATACCGCCGGCCAGGCGGCGAACACCGCGCCGCCGGCGGTGATGAACCATACTTGGTTTCCGTCCCAGGTGGGGCCTATGGAGTTGATAATGACCCGGCGTTCACTATCGCTTTTGCCCAGGAACGGCAGCAATGTGCCGACGCCAAGATCAAAACCATCGGTGATGGCAAAGCCGATCAACAATACGCCAATAAATAACCACCATATCAATTTCAAGGTTTCGTAATCGAATATCATGTTCTGACTCCTGTAGTGATTATGTTGGCTATTATGCTTGTGGGGCCGTCGCCGCGGCGGATTGTTTTTCCAGATCATAGCGTCCGGTGTGTAAGCTGCTGGGTCCCAAGCGAGCGTATTTGAACATCAAATACAATTCGGCCACCAACAACAAGGTATAGAATCCTATAAATCCCGAAAGACTAAAGATCAAGTCACCAGTACTTAGCGTGGAGGTGGCCAGGCTGGTTGGCAGGATCTCACCGATGGCCCAGGGTTGGCGGCCGTATTCGGCCACAAACCAGCCTGCTTCGGCGGCTATCCACGGTACGGGAATGCCGTACAAGGCCATCCTTAACAGCCACCTCTTCTGATCGGCGATGCGTTTGGCGCAGTAGTAGAATGAGGTCGCAAACAGAAACAACATAAAAAATCCCGCCGCCACCATGATGCGGAATACCCAGAACATGGGTGCTACCGACGGCAAGGAGTTTTTGGCGGCGAGTTTGATTTGTTCCTCCGTGGCATCAATCACATTGGGGGTATAACGTTTTAGCAGCAAACCATAACCCAAATCGTCTTTGTGTTGTGCGAATTTTTGTCGCACTTCGTCACTGCTATCGCCGCTGCGCAGCTTCTGCAAGGCGTCATACGCCAACATACCCGATCGAATGCGTTGCTCGTGCTCGACAATTAAATCCTTAATGCCGGTGACTTCCTCGCTGACCGATCGGGTGGCGATCAAACCCATGACCCACGGTATCTTAATGGCGAAATCGGTACGCTGTTCCTCTCCGTTGGGAAATCCAAAGACGGTAAAGGGCGCAGGTGGCTCGTTGGTGTCCCATTCGGCTTCGATCACCGCCAGTTTGGCTTTTTGCACATCACCCAGTTCATAACCGCTTTCGTCACCCAAGACGATGACGGACAATATCGACGCCAATCCAAAGCCTGATGCCACCGCGAACGATCGCCGTGCAAAGGGGATGTCACGCCCTTTGAGTAAATAGTACGAGCTAATACCTAGTACAAACATGGCACCGGTGACATAACCGGCAGCGACAGTGTGCACGAATTTCACTTGTGCTACAGGGTTGAAAAACAAATCGCCAAAACTGGCCAGTTCCATACGCATGGTTTCGAAATTAAACTCGGCGCCCACGGGATTTTGCATCCAACCGTTGGCGATCAGAATCCACAACGCCGATAAATTGGAGCCGATCGCGACTAACAACGTCACGGTCAGATGCTGGACTTTGGATAAACGGTCCCAACCGAAGAAGAACAATCCAATAAACGTTGATTCCAGAAAGAACGCCATTAATCCTTCGATGGCCAGTGGCACGCCAAAGATGTCGCCCACGTAATGGGAGTAGTACGCCCAGTTGGTACCAAACTGGAATTCCATGGTAATACCGGTGGTGACCCCCAAGGCGAAGTTGATACCGAACAACTTGCCCCAAAACTTGGTCATGTCTTTATAGATTTCTTTACCTGTCATCACATACACCGATTCCATGATGACTAACATGAACGACATGCCAAGCGTGAGCGGCACAAACAGAAAGTGATACATCGCCGTAATGGCAAATTGCAGGCGGGATAAGTCAACAACGGTTTCGGTTACCATACTAATTGTCCTCCACTGGATTTCTGTTTGTTGTCGATTGCTGTAAGACGGTGGGGTGTCCGTGTTCGCCGAAAATGGCGTTTTGCACTTGGGTGTCATCCAAGTGCTCATCCACGGGATTGCTGAAAAACCAAAGCCAGATGAAATAAATCAATAGGAATTTAAGGGCGAGTGTGACGGTGATTTCTCGATATAACACGGATTTTTTGCGCACAAACTTAGGCATGCTGGATTCTAAAGATGGTTTAACGGTAATCCGCTTCTAATATATACACACACAAAGCATTAGTATTTGCTGATATACTGCCGCCGAATTAAACCATCTATTGCTAAGAAACCGAGTTGATATAAGTCAAACAAATGCCAAGAAATTTATAATAGCAAAGGAAACGGGGTGATTCCGTTAAAAATCACCCTGGATGAATTAGGCAGGGATCAAGGAAATTAAGCCGTTTGATCTTCTCTCAAAATATATTTATCGCTGTAGAAGGGATCTTATAGTTCCGCAAAATACTATTGTGTTCATCGTCCCACAATATGATGTTTACCCACTAAAGTCACCGAACTGGCCTGAGGGCCGTTGTCGCCTTGCACTTCGGAGTAACGCACTTCGGCTCCGACTTCCAGCTTGTCGAATTCGGTATTAGTCACGCTATTGCGATGAAAATATACTTCCCGGCCATCGGGTGTCATCAAACGGCCGTAGTCCTCCATAGGTGATAAATGCACTACGCGTCCATGCGGCGGCAGCTCGTGGGTTTTGACTTTTTGGCGCTGGCGCCTGTTGCGGTCTTCCAGTTGTCGTTTGGCCGCTTCGAAGGCATCGCGAATGGCTATATAGGCATTCTCATGAGCGTGTTTATCGTGACAGTCTTTGTTCACCACAATTTCCCCGCCGGGAACGGTAATATCCAGTCCGATATGAAACAAATTACCTTGATGTTTATGTTTATGTGAGATTTCCACTATTACCCGGCAACTCATAATCTGTTCGTGAAATAAATCCAGTTTTTCGGCTTTTTTGCGGATTTCAGCTTCCAGTGCTTCGGAAGGCTCGAGGTTGCGGAAGGTAATTTGCAGTGGTAGTTTCATATTTCACCCCTTTGTGACATCTGTGATATACCGGGCGTCTAACGTCTGCGCAGAACAACACGCATCACGTCCATAACTAAGTCGCGAACTAAAAACAATCAATCACTCACTCATCCAAAACAATCATAGTGGGTTGCACCAGTTCCTCGTAGTCGCTATAAGACATTTGTATCACTTCGGAATGTGAACCCGCATTGAAGACAATGTCGTCGTTTTCGGTCAACTTTTCGGCGACATAGACTTTCATATCATATAGATTCCCAAAAGGCGGCATGGCGCCCACTTCACAATCGGGAAACAACGTAAAAAATTCCTGTTCGGTGGCAAGTTCGATCGCAGAGCCTTGCAGCGCTTGCGACAAGTTTTCCATATCGATTTTATAAGCCGCCGGTAATACCATCATGGCCGGTTCGCCATCGATTTTCAGGATAACAGTTTTGGCTAATATTTTGGTGGGAACGTGGGCGGATTTGGCGATTTCCAATCCGGTAAACGCCAACGAGTGGCTGATGGAAACGTATTTAACATGATGACTGTCAAGAAATGCTTTTAATTTTACTGATGGCATTGCATCCCCTTGGTTTTATTAAGTATTCGTTATAAGTCATTTTAACTGCGGGTTTTTTGAAATAGTGAGAATGTGCAAGATTTACCTTTTGCTTTATCTGCTTTCCATTCTTATGGATTCAATATAGTGGTTTCAAGAAGAAATTTTAACCACCCGAGAATTAATCTTAGTCCATTCTATGGTTTTATTTAAACCACAAGTGGTCATTAGTTTCTTTGATATAAATCATAAACAATGAAAATGGCCCCCGCATTGAGAAATTGATCAGCGAATCAATGCATTATCGTGCAATGCGGGGGGGGGGGAGGGAGGGAGTTAAGCGACTTTCTTGGATTTTGAAGAGTGTTTTTCCGCTGGGGTAGCGGCGCTAGGTTTCGTATGTTCCTCGGGATTTCTTTGTCTTTCGTAGAGGAATTTCAGTACGGCGGCGCGGTAGTGGTTATAATCGGCGTTGTCCGCTAGTACCACCCGGTCGCGTGGTCGTTGCATATCGATCGATAAGATGTCACCAACGGTCGCTGCCGGCCCGTTGCTCATCATGACGATACGATCCGACAACAACACCGCTTCGTCCACATCATGGGTAATCATAATCACGGTATTTTTCAAATTGGCATGAATTTCCATGACCGAATCTTGCAAGTGGGCCCGTGTCAACGCATCCAACGCACCAAAGGGTTCATCCATAAGCAACACTTTTGGTTCCATGGCAAGCGCTCTGGCGATGCCGACGCGTTGCTTCATACCGCCGGATATTTCGGAGGGCTTTTTGTCTAACGCGTGGCTCATGTGCACCAGGTCCAGGTTGTGCAAGGTCCATTCTCGCATTTGTTGTTTGGTTTTCTTTCCTTTGAACACTTTCTTCACTGCCAGGTCGACGTTTTCATATACCGTCAACCAGGGAAACAGCGAATGATGTTGGAACACTACGGCGCGGTCCGGACCCGGTTCGTTGACCTCTTTGCCGTCGAGAATAACACCGCCCTCGGTGGCTTGATGCAATCCGGCGACGATGTTCAGAACCGTGGATTTACCGCAGCCGGAGTGTCCGATGATGGAAATGAATTCACCTTGGGTGATTTTCAAGTCCACTTGATTGAGGGCGCGAAACGGCCCTTTTTTTGTAGGAAAGTCAATTGTGACTTTGGATAATTGCAGGTATTCAGTAGCGGACATGGGTACTCTCCATAACTAGTGTGTGCACGTGTTTGGTTTATCTCAGTGCTTTTATTTCAAAACCGTTTTCTTAAAACAATTATCTCAAAACAATGTCTTTGTCGTGCGAGAAGAATTTTTGCAATGTGAGCATCATACGGTCCAATATAAAGCCGATGATACCGATCACAAACACAGCCACCATGATTCGGCCTAACGAATTGGAGCTGCCGTTTTGAAACTCGTCCCAGACGAACTTGCCCAGGCCGGGGTTTTGCGCCAGCATTTCCGCGGCGATTAACACCATCCAGCCTATGCCCAATGCAATGCGCAAACCCGTGAAAATCATGGGCAATGCCGACGGGATAGCGATTTTAATCACTTTAGTATACCAGTTAAGGCGCAAAACGCGCCCCACGTTTATCAAATCCTTATCGATGGACGATACGCCCACCGCGGTGTTGATGACCGTTGGCCACAGCGAACACAGCATCACGGTAATGGCCGAAGTCAAGAAGGACTTGTCGAACATAGGGTCAGAAGTGACATACACCGCACTGACCACCATTGTCACCAAAGGCAACCAGGCCAAGGGTGATACGGGTTTGAATACTTGAATGAGCGGGCCTAGCGCAGTGTACAGTTTTTCACTGAGTCCGCAGGCTATGCCTAAGGGGATTGCGA
>JASFLF010000036.1:0-11616 GCA_050118235.1 Gammaproteobacteria bacterium
CTGCTGTTGGCAAATTGTTTCAGTGTCGTAACACATTATTAGGGAACCTCTTCTGAATAAGTCCTGGTCGAGTAGACAGGTTCCTGAGACAGCCAAATACGAGGCGCAAAGCTTCCGCTCCTGCTCTCGCTCCTTACCTGCGTCCATGCAGGCAAAACGCAGGGAATATCGGGAATATTTCCAAGTTTTGCGCCCTGAAGATTGCCCAACGGCAATCTGAACAAGTGCCCTTGGGGTGCAACGAAGTAGTTGGCTGTCTCAGGGAGCTGAATGTCAATCATGGACTTATTCAGAGGTTCCTTAGGTATTACTGGCCCCCAATTGAACTTGCAACCGGCTGTCCACTTTCCCGCCCCTGGCGGAGGCGGACACGATTTCCACTTCCAGTTGCGCCTGCTTGGTTAAGCGCGATTTAAGTTCATCCAGGGATGCCAAATCGGTAATCTCAATATCCAAATCCATCTTGTCATCCTTGTAACGCACACTACGTAGCGTCAAGGTTTGGGTGTCGCCGATAACTTCTCCGGCCCGTGACAATAACTCAAACCAGTTACCTTCACTGCTCCCCCCTTGTTGCAGTTTTTGCAAGGCCCGCTCCATTTGGATTTTGGGATTGGGAATGTTCTTCGCATCGGGAAATGCGTCTTTATAGCTAGCAATGATTTGCGCGCTCAATTGTTCGTCTTTGTTGGACAGATGATAATACTCAGTCACCAACAATCCCCCTTGGATCAATAGCCACATTGCGGCCAACCCGATGGCAGCCCGCCAGGGGCGAATGAGTTTCTCCAACTGCTCCCTGCGGCTGTATTCACCTTGTAACAGATTGATGCACTCGGTCTCATTGAAGCCTTGGGACAATACTCCCAGATAACCATACTCACTTTCCTTGCAGGTAAATTCAATACCGCGTTCCTCACACAGTTTTTGAACTTGTTGGATAATCGGGTCGATATTTTCCGCGGGTGTTTCTTCGATGGTTTGTTCGTAATCGATATCCGTTTCTTCGGCAGGCGTGGCGAATGCCCGGATGGTGTCATCCGAGCCTCTATCCGGTACGCTTTCAGGCACTTCTTCAGGAATCAATGTGGATTCGGCATCGTCGTCGGGTACCGCCTGTAAGGTCGGTGCCTCTTCACTGCCTGGACTGATCAAGGTTTGCCGCCGCAGGCTGTCATTGCATACGGTAATATGTAGGCGCGCAGGCGCTTGTTGCGATTCATCATGACTAAGGGCGTTTTTGAGAATAAACGGCAGGTTCGGCAAATCCATGGCAAAACCGTTTTGTGCCCCGGTGCGTAATAAGGCTTTTTGACTGGCGTTACCGGCCCGGTTAATCAAAATGTTCCAAGCATCGTCATCGCGGCGCACACCAAACACTTCGCTCGCCAATACATCGGCCTGGATGTTGGCGTTTTTCAGTAATTGTTGCCAGGCATCCATGATGTGACGTTCCACTACGGCACATGCGGTTTTATCACCGGCACGGTTTCCCACGGCAAAGTGCAGTTTTTCGATATCGCTGGCCAGGTTCTCTTCCAGAGCAAACGGAATGGCGCGTGCCAGGCGCTGTTTGTTCATGGCCGGCAAATCCACATGGGTCAATAAAATGTTCATGCCGGACACCAAAACCGCTACCCGGCAACCGGTGGCGTGATTGGCGGCGGTTTTCAAATCGCCGTAATACACCAATCCCGGCATTTGACCGTCTTCCTTAACTACCCAGCAAACGGGCAGTGAATCATCATCCACATCCACTTTTTCGCCGCTAATATAGATATAAATCTGCCGACGCATGCTTAAATCACCCCTAAACCACGGCGCAAGGTCTTCACCTTGCCGTCTTTGCGATACAGTAAACTGATGAGCATAATATCGGTATCACCAATTTGCGACCGCGCGGTTAAATAAAAATATTCGCTTTTTACGTCAATCATGTCCGCTTTTAACCTATCTTTGCTTTGCAAGGCGGTTTTGTATTTATTATTTTCCGGGGTATTACTCCGAGTACCGGCATTACCTGGCGGCGGCATGAGACTTTTTACATAATCTTCAATAGGCTTCATAAATTCATTAACATCTTTCTGCGGTTGATCTTTACGTTTTTCGTCAAATTCGTTAATGACTTTCTCGGAATCTGGCACACCCACAAAATCCACCAGCGCTTTTAATACCGCCTTGGGTGCCGTATTGATATTGATTTTCGCCCCTCGCGGCAGCGCGTTCACCAACGGTTGCTGTTCTATGGCTTCCAACGACACGGCATTCAAGGGATTGAAGCTCGGCCGCACCAAAGCGGCGTAATCATTTTTCGCGTTGGTGGCATCTTCGGACATGGCCAACATCAAGCGTAACTCGCTAACGCTTGCAATAGGCTGGTTCGCCGCCCGATAAGGCCGGTTGGGTGCCGTTAGATTTAAATAATCCAGACTTTCCGCGCCGCCGGTTCCCACATTGTCGTCTTTATCGATCCAATCCAACACCAAATTAGAAAATTCCGGATTAAACTGCAAAGTATTCGCCACTAATTGGTCAAAGACATGCCAAAACGCGTCGTCCCGCGCACCATTGGCATCGACTAAATTATTTAAGGGAAAACCCGCCGATGCGTCGGTAATAATACCGCTGATGCCGCCGATGTCCAGACCGCTTTGTTTGATTTCCTCTGCAATGGGCAGACCAATCACATCGATATCCTTTTCGCTCACAGGGTAAAAATCGTAGTCTGGGCTTTCATCCTGGGCCAAAAACCCCTTCGCCCATTCTTCCGCTCCCAGCACGTAGATATATGCCTGATCAAAGTGCAAAATATTTTGGGTGCGGCGAATGTCCAATTGCTGTTGGGTGATCATTGCTACGGCGGCGATGCTTACCAACGAAGTAATTAATATGGCCATGATTAACGCCACGCCTTGCGAGCGTTGATGGCTTCCGGGAATCCTTAATGTGCGCGATTTAACCATTCGGATCATCCCGGCAAATGAAACCAACGTTCAATTTTTCCAAAGCTTTTGGTGTCTATTTCCATCACAATGCCCCGCGGCGGCACGGGCGCCGCCGCCGGCTGATTTTGCGATTGTGCTTGCACTTGGCCGAAACTTGAAGTGCTAGGCGGCGGCCAGGATCGTTGCCATTCCTTTTTGTCGTCCAGATAGCGGAATTCCAGATTCTTGACATCGTCCAACAACACAATGTCATAGCGCTCACTGTCTTGGGCGCGATCCAACACATACCATAGGGAGCGAATCAATTTTTCATCTTTAAGCGAATAGGCGATACGCTGCAAGTGGCTGCGGGGCAGGTTCAAGGGATTCGTCCAACCTGTACGCGTAAATTGTAATAAATAATCCTCACCGTATTCGTTCGCCACAAACGCCGGCAGCGGTGTATCGCTGCCGAATTCGTCCCGTACGGGCCGGTCCACAATTTGTTCGATATCCCGCTCCATCAAAGTCAACGCCATTTGTAATTTATACAGTTGTTGGGTACGCGCTTCGGTTTGTGAACGGGCTATCATCATATTGTTCAAGGCGCTGTACGCCATCGCCGCGATCAATCCAAATATAACCATGGATATGAGCAACTCAAGCAGAGTAAAACCCGATACGGATTTGGGTAATCGCCGGCTCATAGCGTTACTTGGCCTGCCCTATAAAACCGGTCAAATGCACCAGCGAATTTTCGTCATTTTCATTGGTGCGTACGGCAATTTCCACCTTACGTACCGTTTTATCCTGGGTTTCGACCACATCCATAGTCCAAAACCACTCGTGTTCCGCCATCAATGTGCTGCCGCGGGTTGTGCGCGGCGCGGGGAACTCTTGCATAACCTGTAATTCGGTAATTTTGTTCATGGCCACCCAGTGGGCAAAGGTACGTTCTTGCAATCCGGCGGCATTATATATGGTGGAGGACGCCGCACTGATCACGGCCGCCAATGCGATGGCGATAATGGTCAGCGCGACAATTACTTCGATCAACGTAAATCCCTGCTGGCGGGCTATGCGTTGAGTAGTTCGCAACCTAAACACCGAACTCATCGCTTTGTGCTCCTGGCACTAGCAATTTGGTTTGCCCAATGATATTGCCGGTGATGGTGTAGGGTTGCGAGTCTTCCAGCCGCAGGGAAATTTTGAATTCAGTCATCTCGCCACTGGAAAGAATATAAATCCGTGGCACACGTTCCTCATCGTCAAAGGAAACCGTCTGGCCGTAGAGTTCCAGTTGAATTTCCATGTCACCGGGGAATTCGCGCTTGCGAAACAGTTTGTCACCTTCCAAGGGCACATACTGATCCCCGGCAATTTGCACGAACTGATAGCCATGTTTGGAAAACTCCATAGCCATGGAGGTGGACCGTAATATCGACTCTTCACTGGCCAGTTTTATGAGGTAATGCAAGCGCTTGGCTTCTTCTTCCAAGGTTTGGTCGCTGTGCTGCCCCACCGAAATGGTGGCAAACGTCAGTATCACGCCAATGATAAACACCACCGCCATTAACTCGATTAAGGTAAAACCGCGGTGGTTTATCGAATTCATCTAATAAGAGCCATAGGAGCAATCAATGTTTTCATTACTTATGCCGGTACCGCTTCTTACTCCAGGGACCAGTTGCCTACATCAGCATTTACCCCTTCGCCGCCTTGTTGGGCGTCAGCCCCCAGAGAAAATATGTCCACTTCCCCTTTGGAACCGGGAGACAGGTATTGGTAAGGTTCACCCCAAGGATCTTTTGGCAATCGGTCCATGTATTTTTTCCAGTTTTTCGGCTCGGGTGATCCACCGGGCTTTTGTACTAAGGCTTCCAGTCCTTGGTCGGTGGTGGGATAGGTAAAATTGTCTAATTTATAGAGGTTTAGCGCCGATTCCAATGAGCGGATGTCTTGTTTCGCTTTAGTGATCCGCGCTTCGTCGGGCCGCGACATGACACGTGGCACCACAATCGCGGCCAATATACCCAGGATGATGACCACTACCATCACCTCAATCAACGTAAAACCAGAAGCGGAAGTAGCTGGTTTGTACGCGCGGTGGCGCACAATGTTTCTGTTACTGAATACCTTCACAATTCTCTCCATATCAGTCGGTAATATATAAAATCAAAGTGTTATGTCTAAACCCCACATACCACGGGCGATTTTAAACTGCGCCAATGTTACCAAATATTGTATGCTTATGCCTTGCCAATTCAGCGATTGGCTTTTTTTATAAAAATTTCAAATACACACCGGACCCAAAAATATCCAGAGTATCATTATCTTGCCATTACGAACCCACTATTTAATCCCTATCAGCATTGCGCTAATTGTGACCCTCGTCGCCCTCATAGGTTCCGATGCCTCACTGTGGTTAAGATACGACCGTGATGCAATCCTAGCCGGCCAGCTGTGGCGTATCGTCACCGGTCATTTGGTACACTTGGGTTGGTCGCACTTGGCCATGAATCTCGCCGGATTGGGCTTAATTTGGGTCATCTTCGGCAGCCACATTCCCTGGCGGCGTTGGCTGGTGATACTGTTGGTGGGTGCCATCGGCACCAGTGTGTTTATGCTCCTGTTCAACCCGCAACTTCGCTGGTATGTAGGACTATCCGGTGTTTTACATACTCTTTTCATCGCCGGCTGTTTGGCGGATCTTAAGTATCGCCGTTGGGACAGCTGGATTCTGTTGGTTTTAGTGATCACCAAACTGGCTTACGAACAAATTTGGGGCCCCATGCCGGGTTCCGAATCGACCGCAGGCGGCAAGGTCATTGTGGACGCTCATTTATATGGCGCGATATTCGGTTTTTTTATGATGGGTTTCTATATGGCTAAAGACCGTTTTTGGAAAGCCCGCTAAACGTTTTCCAGCATTGATTTTTTGGTGTTTTTATAAAGCACCAAATCGTCCTCACTATGGCAGCACGCAATAATGGCCTCAAACTGCGATTCGTATTCCAACATCACACGCAGCGCTATAGTGGCTGCCTCGATTTTGGGATATCCGTAGACACCGGTGCTGATGGCGGGAAATGCTATGGTCTTAACGCTGTATTGTAGCGCCAATGCCAGACTGTTGCGGTAACACGCCTCCAACAGTCGAGCTTCGCCGTGATCGCCGCCATGCCACACAGGTCCCACGGTATGAATCACCCACTGCGCGGGTAGATTAAAACCGGGAGTGATTTTCGCATCGCCGGTATCACACCCTCCCAATGGCCGACAGGCGGCCAATAACTCAGGGCCGGCGGCCCTATGTATGGCGCCATCCACCCCGCCACCGCCGAGCAAACTGTTATTGGCGGCGTTGACAATCGCGTCGACGTCGAGTTTGGTTATATCCGCCCGGCGAATATCAAGCATGTCTACTTTACTACCCGAAGCGTGGGTTGTTTTGACTCTTTTGAGCCAGGTCCCGGTCCGCTGCCGCCGGGTTCGGGAGAACCACCGTCGTCTTCCGTGAAGACCATACCGCGGCCGTTTTCTTTGGAGTAAATGGCAAGCACCGCTTTCATGGGGACGTTGACAAACATGGGCTTGCCACTGAAGCGGGCGTTGAAACTGACAACCTCCGCACCCAAATCCAACCCCATCACCGCGGCCGGAGAAATATTCAGAATGATTTTGCCATTATTTACGTGTTCGTTGGGTACTTGTACCGCTTCTGCAGTGGCGTCCACCAACAAATACGGCGTCATATTATTATCAACAATCCACTCGTAGATGGCCCGCAATAAATAAGGCCGGCTACTGGTCATTTTAATATCTTTATTCATTATCCTCAGAGTAAGACATTAACCCATCTCGCGTTCCGCTTCACTTAAGCTGGCCTGAAAGGAGTCCATTTGGAAAACCCTTTTCGCATAGTCTTTTAAGGGTTTGCTAGAGGCTGGCAGTTCGACACCATACTTGGGTAAACGCCAGAAGATAGGCGCTACGGCGCAGTCCATCAGTGAAAACTCATCACTCATAAAAAAAGGCTTTTGTTCGAAGATGGGAGCCACCAAAGTAAGACTTTCTTGGAGTTCCTTGCGGGCTTTGCCCGCCGCCTGCCCGGAATCGCACTCCAAAATGTCGACTAAACTGTCCCAGTCTTTTTGAATGCGCTTTAAGGTCATCCGGGTACTGCCACGGGAGACTGGATCCACCGGCATCAATGGCGGATGTGGAAAACGCTCATCCAGATACTCCATAATCACATGCGAATCATATAACACCAGGTCCCGGTCCACCAATGTGGGAACCATGGCATAGGGGTTCAACTCAATTAAGTCTTCGGGAGGATTCGCCGGATCAACATAGATGATTTCTACATTAATACCTTTTTCCGCCAGTACGAGACGCACACGGTGGCTGTAAATATCGGTGCTATCCGAAAACAAGGTCATAACGGATTTTCTATTGGCAATGACAGCCATCAACACCTCTCTTTTCTAATACGCATAATGCTACGGTTGCTTTGCTTGATATGTTACTTATTAAATACTTTGCGCTAATCACTATCGAATGGTCGCTGTTTGCTGGCGAGAAATATAAGCCATCTGATTGGTGAAAAATAAATGACCGCGAATTATACCCGATTTTTTTCAAAATGGGCGTTTTCCGCTGTAACAAATTGATTTTATAAAGAAATAGGATAAATTGAACAGCTGAGGATAACCACGAGAGTATCTATTATTTCACGTCTTTCCAGTATTCTTTTTTCAAGAAAAACATAATGACAAAGTACAGCACTAAAAAACCCAACACCCAACGGCCCAGACTTAATCGTTGTGTCTTGGTGGGCTCACCCACATAAGCCAAAAAATTAACAATGTCCCGAACGGCATTATCGAATTCATCGGGGGTCATTTTGCCTTTTTCCACCAAGTTAAACCCCGTGATCACGGTATGCTCCACACCCTCTGCGGATTTAATGGTTCCCGTGGAGGCTTCTTGCAACCCTTGCAGTTCCCATAACACGTGCGGCATGGCCACATCTTTAAACACGGCGTTGTTAACTCCCCACGGCCGGGACTCATCTTTATAGAACGAACGTAAATACGTGTAAATCCAGTCCACGCCCCGCGAACGGGACTCCACCGACAGATCCGGCGGCGCCACCCCAAACCAGCGTTTGGCATCATCCGGGGCCAGTGCGATATTCATAGCGTCACCGATTTTCGCACCGGTGAACAACATGGTGTTAGCCACCTCATCTTCGGGTATTTCCAGATCCTTAGAAATGCGGCTATAGCGCATGAATCGTATGGAATGACAGTTAAAGCAATAATCGGCGAAATATCTGGCACCGCGGCGCAATGATTCGACATCATTGAGATCGATGTTGGCGCGATCCAGCTTCACTTCTGATCCCACCGCCCATACGCTTCCAGGGGCGCTCAAAATCAACAGGAACAATCCGGGTAAAAATAAGCCTTTTACGCTATACCGCTTCATTTATACTTCACCCTCTCCGGCGGTTGTTTGCAGTGATCCCATTTCGAATAAAACGGCATCATTATGAAAAATGCGAAATACAACACGCTGAATAACCTCGAAAACCACGTCGCCACCGGCGTAGCCGGTACGGTTCCTAAATATCCCAAGCCGACAAAACTGATAATAAAAATCGCCAATGCGGCTTTGAATATCCACCCCTTATAGCGGATGGATTTTACCGGACTACGATCCAGCCAGGGCAATAAAAACAGCATTACAATCGAAGCGCCCATGGCCATGACACCCAGGAACTTATCCGGAACCGCCCGTAAGATGGCATAGAACGGCGTGAAGTACCACAGAGGAGAGATATGTTCCGGCGTTTTCAAGGGATTGGCCGGCACGAAGTTATCATGCTCTAAAAACCAGCCATGCATTTCCGGCATGTAAAATACCACCGCGGCGAAGATAATGAGAAATCCCACCACACCATACATGTCTTTGACCGTGTAATAAGGATGAAACGGAATGCCGTCCAGCGGTATGCCTTTACTGTTTTTCTTTTCCTTGATTTCCACGCCATCGGGATTGTTGGAACCCACCGAATGCAGCGCCACTAAGTGAAATACCACCAAACCCAAAATGATCAGGGGGAAGGCGATGACATGAAACGAAAAGAAGCGGTTCAAGGTGGCGTCCGCCACAACAAAGTCACCCCGAATCCATAATGCCAAATCGTTGCCGATGTAGGGGATAGCGCCGAACAGGGAGATGATCACTTGCGCCCCCCAATAAGACATTTGCCCCCATGGCAACAAATATCCCATGAACGCCTCGGCCATCAGCAACAAGAAAATGATGACGCCAAAAAGCCACAGCAGTTCACGCGGTTTACGATAAGAGCCATAAATTAGAGCGCGAAACATGTGTAAATACACAACCACAAAAAAGAACGACGCGCCGGTGGAGTGTAAATAGCGAATCAGCCAACCCCACTTCACATCCCGCATGATGTATTCCACCGAGGCGAATGCCGTATCCGCCGTCGGTTTGTAATTCATGGTTAGAAAAATTCCGGTCAGTATTTGAAGCACCAATACCAGTATTGCCAGTGATCCAAAGTAATACCAGAAGTTAAAATTTTTGGGGGCATAATATTCTGATAAATGCCCCCGCCAAAAATCCATCACTGGAAAACGGGCATCCAGCCAATCTCTTGTATTTTTTAACCAGTTCTCCATTAACCGTGCTCCGGATCTACGCCAATCAATAAACGGGTGCTGGTGACAAAGCGGTAAGGGGGGACAACCAAATTGGACGGCGCGGGCACACCGGCGAAAACCCGACCCGCCAAGTCATAGCGGGAACCGTGACAAGGGCAAAAAAATCCGCCCTTCCATTCCGGACCTAAATCTTCCGGTGCCAACTCAGGTCTAAATGTCGGCGCACATCCCAGATGAGTACAGATTCCAATCATCACCATATATTCTTCGTTTATTGAGCGGTAATCGTTTTTCGCATAAACGGGTTGTTGGGACAATTCATCCGAGTGAGGGTCGCGAAGCTGGTCATTTAAAGACATCATGTTCTTCAACATTTCTTCATTGCGGCGCAAAATCCACACGGGTTTTCCCCGCCATTCGACCGTCAGTAATTGCCCGAACTGCATTTTGCTGATATCCACTTCCACAGGAGCTCCGGCCGCTTCCGCCCGGGCGCTGGGATCCATAGATACAATAAATGGAGTCGCTACATACGCCACACCAATGCCACCCATGGCTGTTGCAGCCGCCAACAAAATTCGGCGTTTACTTTTATCGACTTCCTCTTCGCCACTCATTAATGAGATGCCTCCGCTGATCCAACTTTTAAATCAAATACTTCCAATAAACAAACGCGCCAAAGCATAGCAGAAATAGTACCACATGCGTCAGTGAATTTATTAATATTATTATAAGCTAATGTTGGTTGGATAAGATCATGTTTATTCACTCTCGGTTTGATAAGTCTTTGTTATTGATAAAAGTTAGACGATGGAACGACAAAACCCAAGAATTTCACGAAAGTGAGCTGAAATATTATTCAATTCGTTTATTTGTTGAACAAAAAAAGACCTCCACTTATGAGGAGGTCTTTTTCGAAGCTGATTTTTAAGAACAGCTATCTCTTGAAGGCATTAGTTGAAGGCATTAGTTGAAGGCATTAGCGAGCACCGAATATTATGCCCTCACCAACCCATAACGGTTCAATGCCCATTTAATTGCCCAATAAGCCGTACCCAATATCACCACGGTGACCAAGATATCGAAAATTGACGTCATGGGAAAATGATAATGGGAAGGATCAGCCGAGCCGGCGATCCAAGTATAGCGCTCCAACCACGTCCCGATCACCAATCCGAAAGACACCGCCACGATGACATAAGGGTTGTGGCGGTTTGCCGTTGAGGTGGCGAATGTGACAAAAGGAATGATGAACTTCAATGTCAAAAACGTCCACCAAATAGGCGCCAGATCATTTTGCATCATATTGTGGAAACGGGTCATTTCTTCCGGCAAGCGGCCATACCACATGATGAGATATTGGGTGAAATAGAAATACGTCCAGAGAATAGTGAATGCCAACATCATTTGCGCCAAATAATTGAACACAAACGGTTCGATAGGCAGATTCACTTTTCCTGAGCGCTTCAAGAAAAACAGCATAATGGCAAAAAAGGCCAGGAAACAATGAAACATACTGACAAATTGATAGGCTCCGTAACTGGCGCTGTGCCATCCGGGAACCATGGTCATCTCGAAATCCCAGGCCACCATGGTGCCGTAACTCACATAAAAGAAAGGTATAAGCAAAGCGATGTTGCGGAACTTGCGATGCAATGCATAGGAATCGGTAGTGGTAGTCAAATATTGGTATTTCAGGAATACCGCAAATAAACCCGCGACGATTAAAAAGCCGACCACTTGGCGGATTACCAGGAATGTATAATTATGCCAGCCGTTTAAGTGGTGTTCGCCGCCGCCATCGTGGGCATGCGCCAACCATTGAAACGTATGCTCCCCACCGGCCAACAGGACAATCAGCAGCACAAAGGCCACGGGAAACAAAATCGCCAAGGCTGACGCGTAATAGCGGATTTGGAATCGCCACTTACCATTGACCAAGTGCAGGATGGCGCAAAAAGTCACACCGGCAAGCGCCATATATAGCACAA
>JASFLF010000037.1:0-11581 GCA_050118235.1 Gammaproteobacteria bacterium
CGCCGGCGGCCACGTCGATGACGTAAATAGTAAGGTCGGATAATTCCGGGCTGAAGGTCGCGCTTAGGTTATCGCCGCCACTTTCGATGAATACTATATCCAAATCATCAAAACGCCGATTCAAGTCGGCCACCGCCGCCAAGTTCATGGACGCATCTTCGCGTATGGCGGTGTGCGGACAGCCGCCGGTTTCAACGCCGACGATGCGATCTTCTGTCAATGCATGGCTGCGCATCAAAAATTGCGCGTCTTCCTGCGTATATATATCGTTGGTCACTACGGCGATTTGGTATTGGTCCCGCATGGATTTGCATAGCGCGTCCACTAAAGCCGTTTTACCGGAGCCAACCGGACCGCCTACCCCGATTCGTAAAGCTTGTTTGGTTGTCATCAATACACCTGTAGCATTTGTTAATTCAAGTTTCCGAGTTCATATTGTTCTTGGTGACATTTGTAGTGATCATAGAAACGCACCTTTATATAAACTTGTTTTTTTCCTTCGTGACCTTCGTGACCTTCGTGTTCTTCGTGGTGAAATCCATACCGGCGGGTTAATCCTGTGTGAAGAACTCCATAACCCGGATTTCAAAATCTAAGAGCGAAATAGTCGCGTATACTGGGTTTCGTGTAAAGCGCTGGCAATGGCGAGACCGGGGGCCAGTGCGCCGATGTCTTCTTCGCTCAACGATAATCCTGTGTCAACCAAACCGGGAATCAATTCCAAGGCGTGCGATAGAATCCGTTGCCCGGCCACTTGTCCCAGTGGTACTAACTTAATGGCAGCGGCGACTTGGTTTTCCGTCCACGCCCACAAATAGCCCATGGCCGTATCGTATAACGGAATCTGCCAGTGCACGGCGGCCAGTGCAAACATATTGGCAAAACTGCTGGCTTTTTCGGTTGGCCATTGAGCAGCGGCAGGCAGATTGAGGTCTAATAGCAATTGCCGTAAAGAACCGCCTAAATAAGCATCTTCACTTCTAAGTTCGGCCGATTCGCGGGCCGCCAGTAAAAAAGCATTCCATAGTTGAATAGTATCTTGGTCGTGGCGTTTCCACGCCTCATGAAGCTTCGCCAGTACGGGAATGTCCAATCGATTGACAGTATTGCTCAATACCCCACTAATCCATTGCTGTGCGCTGGTTTCTTCGTGTATCCATCCCGACTCGGTTGCGTATTCCAATCCTTGGGAGTAAGCGTAAGCGCCTATGGGCAAAGCCGGACTGATCAGTTGCCATAGTCGTAGCGATGCCATATTGGAATGGTGCTGGGGTATCGTATTAGTCATGGCTGTGGTGGTGGCCATGCTCGTGGGAATGCTCGTGGGAATGCTCGTGGACATGTTCATGGCTGTGCCCGACGCTATCAGTGTGTGTATGCGCGTGTTGCTGATAAGCGCCGCTTTCCGATTCGAAGGGGGCCATTTCGTGTTTGACCGAAAGCCCCAATGATTCCACCATTTGATCCAATACGTGATCCTGGAGGTATCGCAGGCCGTTATTGGTGATTTGCAATGGGACATGGCGGTTGCCCAAGTGGTAACAGGCTTTTTGCAATAACAAGGTGTTGGTGCTGGAAATGGTGGATACAGCTTCATCGGCGGCGTTAAGCCGGATAACCATGCCATTTTCCGCTCGCAAACAATCGCCACCGCGCAATATATCGCCCCTCGGCAGCAAAAGGCCAACTTCTTGTCCATTATCCAACACGGCGCGTAAGCGGCTTTTTTGCCGTAGTTCGAAAGGCAAGGTTAATGTGGCCTGAGCACTCACGGTTGATTGTATTTTTTCAGTGACTTTTAAAACCAAAGATAACTCCTGTGTTTTCCAATTGTCGCCAGGGCTGGCTTCTACAAGAACCATTGTTCGTTCTTGCGCGAGAACCGGGGAACAGAAATTTCAACGTACCTTGGGGTCAAAACAAAAAATACCGCTGTGCCAACGGCAACACATCCGCCGGCTCGCACGTTAACAGCTGACCATCGGCACGCACTTCGTAGGTTTGCGGGTCCACATCGATTTTCGGTTGATAGTAGTTGTGGATTAAGTCTTTTTTGCCAATCGAGCGGGTATTACTGACCACGCTGAGCATTTTCTGCAATCCCAATTGCGTTTTAATATCGTTGTCAGCCGCCGCTTTGGATACAAAAGTGACGCTGGTAGCCGCTCTTGCGCCGCCAAATGAGGCAAACATGGGACGGTAGTGGACCGGCTGCGGCGTCGGAATCGAAGCGTTGGGGTCACCCATGGGAGCGGCGGCGATCAGGCCGCCTTTGATGATCAACGAGGGTTTGGCGCCGAAAAACGCCGGCTTCCACAACACCAAATCCGCCAGTTTGCCCACTTCCACCGATCCCACTTCGTGACTGATGCCATGGGTGATGGCGGGGTTGATGGTGTATTTGGCGATATAACGTTTGGCGCGAAAGTTGTCGTTTTCACTGCTGTCTTCAGCCAATGCGCCGCGCTGCACTTTCATCTTATGGGCGGTTTGCCAGGTTCGGCAAATAACTTCACCCACCCTGCCCATGGCTTGGGAGTCGGAAGCGATCATGCTGAAGGCCCCCAAGTCGTGCAATATGTCTTCGGCGGCGATGGTCTCCCGGCGGATGCGCGATTCGGCAAACGCTACATCTTCCGGAATGTTTGGATCCAAATGGTGGCACACCATTAACATGTCCAGATGCTCGTCCACCGTGTTCACGGTATAAGGGCGTGTCGGATTGGTGCTCGAAGGCAGTACATTGCTTTCACCGCAGGCTTTAATGATGTCGGGGGCATGGCCGCCGCCGGCGCCTTCGGTATGGTAGGTATGGATGGCGCGGTCTTTAAAAGCGGCAATGGTGTGTTCCACAAAGCCTGATTCATTTAAGGTATCGGTATGGATGGCCACTTGCACATCATGGCTGTCGGCCACCGTCAAACACGTATCTATGGCCGCCGGTGTCGTGCCCCAGTCTTCATGCAGTTTTAATCCCATGGCGCCGGCTTCGATTTGTTCGGCCAAGGGATCGGGCATGCTGGCGTTGCCCTTGCCGAGAAACCCCAGGTTCATGGGAAACTCTTCCGCCGCTTGCAACATACGGTGAATATTCCACGGCCCGGGCGTGCAAGTGGTGGCGTTTGTGCCGGTGGCCGGGCCCGTGCCGCCACCCAGCATGGTTGTTACTCCCGACATAAGCGCTTCTTCGATTTGCTGGGGGCAGATAAAGTGGATGTGAGCGTCTATGCCGCCCGCGGTGATTATCATGCCTTCACCGGCGATGGCTTCCGTGCCGGCGCCGACAATGATGTCCACATTGGGCTGCACCCCCGGATTGCCGGCCTTGCCGATGGCGGCAATGCGACCATTCTTGATACCAATGTCGGCTTTGACTATACCCCAATGATCCAGAATCAAGGCGTTAGTGATCACCACGTCCACAGCGTCTTTGGATGTGTTCTGGCTTTGCCCCATGCCGTCGCGAATCACTTTACCGCCGCCGAATTTTACTTCATCGCCGTAGGTAGTACGGTCTTGCTCCACCTCGATGAGGATGTCAGTGTCTCCCAAGCGTATGCGGTCACCGGTGGTCGGGCCGTACATTTCTGCGTAGGCTTGTCGGCTGATTTTTGTCATTGTGCGGTTCTCCTAGAGTGGCCCCATGATTTTTTTGTTAAAGCCGTAGACGTGTCGATCGCCGGCGTAAGTCACTAACTCCACTTCGCGTTCTTGTCCCGGCTCGAATCGCACGGCCGTGCCCGCGGGAATATTTAATCGATAGCCGCGGGTAGCCTCACGGTCAAAATTCAGCGCGTCATTGGTTTCATAAAAATGGTAATGGGAACCGACTTGAATCGGTCGATCGCCGCTGTTGGCAACGGTGAGGCGTAGGGTGGGACGGTCGGCATTGAGTTCGATGTTACCGTCCGCAATAAAATATTCTCCGGGTATCATAGTTTGTCCCCCTAACGAAATTTAAATGCGGGTTTGCTTCACGCGATGGGATTGTGCACGGTCACTAATTTGGTGCCATCGGGAAAAGTGGCTTCCACTTGCACTTCGTCAATCATCTCGGCAATGCCTTCCATCACATCGTTGCGGCTGAGTAACGTCGTGCCAAAGCTCATTAACTCAGCCACGCTTTTACCTTCACGGGCTCCTTCCAGTATGGCCGCGGATATATAGGCGACCGCCTCGGGGTAATTCAACTTAATGCCTTTTTCCTTACGGCGTTCCGCTAACAAGGCGGCGGTAAACAGCAACAGTTTGTCTTTTTCTCGGGGTGTTAATTCCATGGTCGGTTACTCCAATGCTTAGTTTTATTTCCTCAAGTTTCGAAGCTTATACTATTGTGGCATCGGGCCAAATCCCAGTATGTATTTTTTTCCATTTGGGCCTTTCTGTCGCTTCCTGTTCTAAACCGTGTTTGTTCAAGACATAGTGTTGATTGTTAAGTGCTCCAAATTCGTGGCGCGCAAGCCTTACGGTTCAACAAAGCCGGTCGAATAGCTGACCATATGGAGGTAAACACCTTTTTCGCATGTTCGCCATGATGGCCAAGGTAGCGGCACACCAACACCTCATCAATCAACGTGGCGCTGCATAAAGCGTCACTGTGGTTGGATGACGGATTTTCGTTAAGTAATGCCCGGGCTTGTTCCAATAAAATTTTATTAGCCGGATAAGCTATCATAGTTGCAGTGACTGTAAACGCTTGCAGCCCCCACGCGGCGTGTAACACATCGTGGCCGCCTTTCAATAAGGCTCGTTCAATAAATAAAGGCTGGTCCTGCTGATATAGTTCCAAGCGCTGGCGAAATAGGCCGTGAGTGAAACTTTCCCCGCTGGCGGGTCTTCCCAAGCAGGTAATATCCCAGCCGATGAAACGGCTGTTTTCATGCAAATCAATGCGTGTTACGCCGTGAACCGAGCTTCCATCAAATAAAATGGTTTCTTGCGGCAACCATTCCAAACAGGCGTGTGCTTCAATGGTGAGGTGTTGGTTGAGTCGTGCGAGCGGTCCACTGCTACGATAAAACTTGTTCGCCGCCGGCGTCGTAATCACTACATGGGATTGTTCGTGGTTGGTTACCTCAATGGATAATGTATCGCCACCGACTACGCCTCCCGGCGGGTGAATGATATAAACATGACACACCGCGTCTTCGGGATAAAACGGTTTTTGCACGACCAATGGACCGGTGTGTTGGTTTTTGGTCAACACCGTACGGGAATTGCGCGGCGTAAATTCCAAATTGAGTTGTGCTAGCCACCCCTTTTGCTTGACAGTTGAAGGTTCGAGCACTGAACTCACTAATGACTTCCCAACATCATATGCAGGCCAAACGCGACCGAACCACTGGCCACTGCGATGCGAAACGCGGTAAGGACTTTGTTACCGAATCGTCGTAGCCAACCAACCGCACTGCTTAACAGGCCGCCGAATAGCAACATGCACAATAACACCCCCATGGCGAATATGGCCAGATAAGCAATACCCAGCCATGGCGATGCGATTTGCGTTAAAGGAATGAGCGCCAGCAACGGCGCGGATCCCGCCGTACCGTGTAAGACACCGATCATAATCGCGCTGTGATGGTGCTTATGCGTATCGGCACTGTGGGGTTGTTTGCTATGATGGTGGTTGTGTTGGTGCCAGTGGGCATGGTGCGGCAAGTCATCGTGTTGATGAAAGTGCAAGTGGGCGTTCTTGCGGTGTAAATCCCAAAATACCCATACACCGAGTACAATAAGAACGACACCCACGGCGTGTTCCGCATAAGCGCTCAGTTCCACCGGAATAGCGCGGCCCAGTATGAACACAAAAAAGCCGACGATTAACAAGGCCGCTCCATGGCCGAGCGCCCATCGTGAGCAATATTTTACGCTTTGCCGTATACCAGGTCGTTGGCCGATGAGATTGGAAATCACCATGACATGATCGGCGTCAAGCGCGTGCATGATTCCCAGGCCGAACGCCAAGCTTAACAAGGTGAATATGGAATGGCTGTCTGTGGGTGTTATGAGTGCCATCAGTAATTAATGGTTATAGTCAAGCGATAATCTCATAAGGTAAGCAATGCCACTGTATAATGCAAATCAATTTTAATGAGCGATAATTTCCTTATCAGCAGGTTGCCGTGATTCAAAAGATAAACGAGCATAACTTAATCGCCGAACTCAATATGCGGTTCGGCTATTCGTTGCAGCAGATTCGACAAGGTATCGCCGAGCGTGTCGACGGTGTTGATGCCGATGTGTTGGATGTAAATAAGTGGCTGAACAATGTGGACACAATTCCCAGGTGGGCCAATCGCGGCGCTGCCCGCTGGATTATCGAATTGTGGATGACCGAGCGCGATGCCTGCGAGCCAGCTGAGTTGCTGCAAGTCGATAAAAAATACACCGGCATGCTGAAAAACTTTAGCATGGCGGATATTATCGCCATGCGCAATGAAATGATGCAGCGCAAATCCGGATGACAACGCCGGCTCACCTCGCCTCTTGAAAACCTTTTAAAATATGCGTTTATAAGGTTTTAGGGCGCGCTGCAATAACTCTCCGTTCAGGTTTGGTTAAAAATTATACAATAGGGCGATGAGTCGGGATTTGGCCACATTTATTTCTAATTGTTCGTTTATCTGTAGTAGGATTAGGCCTCGATGCAAAGCCGGCACAAGACACCGCTTTGTCTAAATGTGTTACAGGTTGATGTGTTCTATGAAATTGCGTATTTACTCTTTTTTTCAGCACAGTTTTCAATTCAACATTTCCGCGTTTTATCATTACGTCATTATTATCTTGTTGCTGTTGTCCGTGGGTTGCAGTCAGTACGCCAGCGTCTCATCGGTGGATCCTCTGGCCAAAGAATTTTTCGAGGCGCTAAAAAACGGTAATATCGACAAGGTCATGGCCATGTATTCCGACGACTTTTTCGAACGATTCCCTAAAGAGTCCTGGCGGCAAAAACTGCAGCGGTTGACCACGGAACTCGGCCCGATCAAAGCCTATAGCTTTCGCAATAAACAAGCCGATTCCCGTTTCAGTGGTAAGTTTTATATTTATCAATATGACACCATTCATGAGAGTGGTGGCAAAGAGAAGCGGGCAAAACACACCATAACCTTTATTCAACCGGTTAACAGCGCGGAAATTAAACTGGTGGGGCATATGATCAAAGCGCCGGGCTTTGATTGAAGCAACTATAAGATTGACTGTAAAAGCCACATAAAAATCGATAATCATATTCTAAGGGGGCTTCGTTGTTGAGGGATGTAATCAAGAGTACCAACTGGATTTTGTTTGCGATGTTGGTTGGCGTATGCGTCAACCTTCATGCCGCTGATGGGAATAAAAAGAAACCGGGACCGGGAGGCCGGCCGTCCCCAGTGATAGTCGCTGACGCCAAGTTGCAACTGCTTGCGCCCGTTACCTGGGTGTCGGCCGCGGTCATCAGTCTCAACGATGCGCGTCTGGCCACCGAAGTGGAAGGTCAGTTACGCAAAGTCGCCAAAGTGGGCACACTGGTTGGCGAAAATGACGTAGTCGCACGCATCGACAACACGTTTATCAAAATTCGCATAGATGAATTGCACGCCGCGGTTGAACGCGAAAGAGCCCGCCTGCAATTTTTGTTTCAAGAAGTGGTTCGCCTGGAAAAGCTCGCCAAGCAAAACGCCGCCGCCCAAACCCGTCTGGAACAAACCCAGTCAGAACGAGAAGTGGCCAAAAATGAATTGGAAATCGCCAATACCCGTTTGCGCCAAGCCCGTGAAGAACTCGCCAGACATGTGGTGCGCGCGCCGTTTCCCGGCGTAATCGCCGAACGGTTTATGCGCCCCGGAGAACGCGCGGCCGTTGGGGATGAAGTGGTCCGCTTGATCGATGCCAACGATTTGGAGATCCAGGCAAGAGCGCCTCTGGCGTCCATCAACTACATCACAGAAGGCATGAGACTGGATGTAAAAACCGATGTTGGCGATCACGTGGAAGCCACGCTACGCACCATTGTGCCCATTGGGGATGCCCGTTCCCGATTGTTGGACCTGCGTTTGGATTTTGCGGGGGTGAATTGGCGGGTGGGGCAGCCGGTGAGAGTGGCGTTGCCCACCGCCGTTGCCAAACAAGTGCTGGCCGTGCCGCGCGATGCCTTGGTGTTGCGCCGCGATGGCTCGTCCATTTTCAAAATCAACCAAGACGGCGTCGCGGAGAAAGTCTCTGTGGAAATCGGCATTGCCTCCGGTGATTATGTGGAAGTCAAAGGCGATCTCAAAGACGGCGACCCTGTGGTGATTAGAGGCGGCGAGCGATTGCGGCCGGGGCAAAAAGTGCAAATCATTTCCGAGGGCAAGGCGTCGTGAATCTCACCCGCCTTTCCCTGGGCAATCCTGTTGCCGTCATCGTGGCGGTGTTGTTGGCGGTTTTGTTTGGCTCCATCAGTTTGTCGCGGTTACCGGTGCAGCTGACTCCGGACGTAGACGAGCCGGAAATCACGTTGACTACCAATTGGCGGGCGGCCGCGCCGGAAGAAGTGGAATCCGAGATCGTGGAACCCCAGGAGGACGCCTTGCGCGGTTTGCCGGGAATGACCGAGCTCAAGGCAGAAGCCCGCCGCGGCAGCGGTAAAATCACCATTACCTTTCAAGTGGGTACGGATTTACGCCGCGCACTCATTGAAGTCATGAATCGTCTGAACCGTGTGCCCCGTTATCCGGAAGATGCCGACGAACCGGTGATCAGTTCCATCGGCGGGCGCAGCCGGGCCATCGCCTGGTTTATTTTAAAACCCTTGCCCGGCAACGATAGAGACATTGCCAGTTATCAGGATTTCATTGAAGAAGTGGTGCAAACACGCTTCGAGCGGGTTCCCGGGGTGGCACTGTCGGAAGTCCGAGGCGGTCGTACCCGCGAAGTGCGCGTGACTTTTGATCCGTATAAAGCGGCTAGCCTGGGTATTGAGTTGCCGAAAGTGGCCGCGGTCACCGGCAGCGCCAAGGATATTTCCGCAGGTTTCGCCGAAGTGGGCAAACGCCGCTATACCGTGCGTTTTACCGGCGCCTATCACGTGGAGGAACTGGAGAACATGGTGTTGGACTGGCGCGAAGGCCAGCCGGTGTTGTTGCGCGATGTGGCGACAGTGAGCGTGCAAATGCAGGACCGCCACAGCTTTGTGATTCAAAACGGTAGCCGCGCCATGGCGGTGAACGCGCACCGCGAATTGGGCGTTAATGTCATCAAAGTCATGGATGAGTTAAAACAAGCCGCCGCCGAGTTACGCGACGGGGCTTTACAGCGGGCGGGCCTATCCATAGAACAAGTCTATGACGAAACCTTGTATATCAAGCGTTCCATGAATATGGTGGAAGGCAACCTGGCCTTGGGCATGTTGCTCGCGGTAGGGGTTTTGTGGTGGTTTTTACGGAAGTTCCGCGCCACCTTAATGGTTGCACTGGCCATACCTTCTTGTATTATCACGTCATTTATCTTTCTTGACGCCACAGATCGTACTATTAATGTTATATCGCTGGCGGGATTGGCGTTTGCGGTAGGCATGGTGCTGGATGCCGCCATCGTAGTGCTGGAAAGCATTGTGCGCTTGCGCGAGCGGGGTGAGCCCAGTGAAGTGGCGGCGGACGACGGTACGGCCAAAGTGTGGGGCGCTCTACTCGCGTCCACAGCTACAACGGTGGCAATATTTCTGCCGGTGGTGTTCTTGAAAGACGAATCCGGACAATTGTTCGCTGATTTGGCGTTGACCATCGCCGTAGCCGTGAGTTTGTCGTTATTGGTGGCGGTTACCGTGTTGCCTACCGCGGCGCAGCAATGGCTGAAAGGCGCCGAATTGAAAGATCCCCACGCGCACTGGTGGGTGGCGGCGCGGGAATTTATTATGCGGGTGACGGAGACGCCCGCGCGGCGCATTGGCTGGATTATTTCCTTGATCGGCATTTCCGTTTTATTGGTTCTTTTGTTAAAGCCCGAAGCGGATTATTTGCCGCAAGGCAACCGCAACTTAGTGTTTGCGTTTATCATACCGCCGCCGGGTTCCAATATTGATACCTTGGAAAACGAATTGGGTAAGGTGGTGGCCGAGCGCATGCAGCCGTATGTGGACGGGAAGGCATCGCCGAAAATTTCCAATTATTTTTTTGTTGCTTTTGAAACCGGCGTGTTTATGGGCGCACGCACCGAAGATCCCAGAGAGACCGATAAACTGGTGCCGTTGATTAACCAAATGGTGAGTGGATTTCCCGACACTATTGCGTTTGCCAAGCGCACTTCGTTGTTTGGCGGGTTTGGTTCCGGGCGTTCCATCAATGTTGATATTCAGGGCGGACAAATCAGTTCATTGCTGGATGCCGCTCAGGCCGGATTTTATTCCATTATGCAGGAATTGCCGGGCAGGCCGCCGCGGCCGCATCCCGGTCTGGATTTGTCCGAGCCGGAATTGCGTTTGATTCCCGATGAACGGCGCATCGCCGAAGCGGGCTGGACCCGCGCCACCATGTCCAATATCGTGCGCTCACTGGGTGATGGCTTGTATGTGGGCGATTATTTTGACGGCGAACAGCGCTTGGATATTTTATTGCGCAGTCAGAAGTGGGTTACACCGGAAGAGCTGGCCGCGGTGCCTCTGGCCACTCCCAACAGCGACATCTTACCCCTGGGAGAGCTCGTTAATGTGATGCGCACCGCCGGTCCTGACCAGATTCGGCGCATTAACCGCCGTCGTACCATCACTTTGGAAGTGACGCCGCCGGATGACATGCCCTTGGAGCAAGCGCTGTTTGTCATCCGCGATAAAATACAGCCGCAAATTGAGCCGTTATTGCCACTGGACGGTGAAGTGAACTATACCGGCACGGCGGACAAGCTGGATACGGCCTTGGGTAACATGCTGGGCTCATTCATCTTGGCCATTGCCATTTTATATCTGTTGATGAGCGCGTTATTCCGCTCGTTTATCGACAGCTGGCTGGTCATCTTGGCCATACCGCTGGCCACCGTCGGTGGTGTGGTGGCATTGCGGCTCACCGATTGGTGGTCGCGCACCGTGAATCCTATTTTTGACGTGCAACCCAGCATACAACCCATGGATTTATTAACCATGATAGGGTTCATCATACTGTTGGGGCTGGTGGTGAACAACGCCATCTTGCTGGTCCATCAGACCCGCCAAGCCGAACGCGAGGGCTTGTCGCGCCGTGATGCGGTGGCGCAAGCGGTGGAACTGCGTTTACGGCCAATATTGATGAGTACGTTGACCAGCTTATTCGGCATGCTGCCGTTGTATTTGTCCGGCTTGGAACCGTTCGCATCGTTCATTAACTGGGTGGGATCGGAAACCGGCTGGTCGTTTTTTGATGTGGCGGGCACGGAATTGTATCGGGGGCTGGCGGCGGTCATCGTCGGCGGCATGGCGGTAAGCACCGTATTTACCTTGATATTGTTGCCGAGCCTGCTGCGCATCGGTGAATCCAAACATCTGGGACGTACGGTTGAAGTCTAAAGAAACCGTTTCTAAAATCTTGGCGTCTTGGCGTCTTGGCGTCTTGGCGGTACGACTATTTATTGAGGCTCCTCCAGGACGATCTTTTCA
>JASFLF010000038.1:0-11376 GCA_050118235.1 Gammaproteobacteria bacterium
CTGATCAAGCTGGACATCTCTATCGTCGATGACGTGCCGGCGCCACAAACCAATCGCCAGCAACTGTATTATTTTCGGCGCAAAACGCTGGCCAGGCTGGCCCAACTGATGGGTCAGGAATAAAACATTATCAAGTCCAAGCTATTTTGTTCAAATTATGACAAACACGGCGTCTCATAAACTGTAACGCAACCGAAACGAATCGACGATCATTAAAAAACGAACATGAAACAACATCCCACTATGGACACATTACTGGCTTATTTAGACGATGCGGAAAATTCCGATTTCGCCGAAGTGCGCTTACACATCGCCACATGCCGCGATTGCCGCGCAAGCATTGATAATTTGACTCGCCTACAACAATCTGTTCGAGACAGCGGGCCTTTTCAACATCGGCTTGCCGAGGTTTCCGCGCAGCTTGCCAGCGCCTTGGATCAACAGGCCATAGAACGTTATGTTGACGGCGAACTGGATGCAACGCAACGAGAATCCATCGCACAGTTGTTGAACTCTGAACCTAATGCTTTGAAGGCCGCGTTACACTATGCCAGCCATAGCACGGCAAGCTATCATTTGCGCGAGGAAACACAACACCCGGCCGCGGCCACTTCTGTGGCATCGCCGCAGACGACTACAGCCAAAAGAACAGCAACAAGCGCATCCAACGGATTGATAGAACAATTGAAAAAGTTCATGGATTTCAGGCCACCGGTTTGGATAAGCGTGCCGGCCACCGCGGCTGTGGTATTTATCATGACGATGGTGGTGCTGCCGGATTGGAGCGCATCCACTCCCCATTTTACGGTAGCCGCTTATCAGGACAAACCGGTGATCCATTACCAGGGCGAAGACCAATTACCCGGCATAGGCTTTTTCAACAAAGCCCACCGCAGCACAGCGGCTTTCGGCCCCATGGAAATTCGCTACAATGACAACCTCGATTTATCATTGCACTGGCCGCAGGTGCCAAAGGCCGCCCACTATCATCTGGCACTTTATTTGATTAGCGAAGGTCAGAAGATTACGGTGCAAGAGAAGGATCTTACGGAGAATCAAACCACGCTGGCGGATTTCAAAGCCGAAGCGGGCAAACGCTATGAATGGACTTTAAACGGGGAAACCAGCGATGCCCGATCGTTCTACGCCACCGGCGGCTTTGTAATCAACGCGGCCATCAACACGGCTACGCGCTAAAGATCGAATCGGTTATCTTCAGGATTTTCTTCAAACTATAAATATTAAGTTTATGTATTGAGGCGGTTATGAACAGCATCCAACCCAACAAATGTTTCGCTTGGCTAATCAATATCATCAGCGTTATGGTGTTTGCAATGTGCTTTACGCAAAGCGCGCTAGCCCAGCCCAGAGGCATTGCCATAGAACCCGTCACACAAACTGTCACCGCCCCCGTCAGCAAGGGCACTTATCGGGCGTTAATCATCGGTAACAATGACTATCGTGACAGCCAGGGCAAGTGGACGCCGTTAAAAACCGCGGTTTCCGACGCCAAAGCCGTAGCCGAGTTGCTGCAATCGCACTACGGATTTACTGATGTGCAACTATTGGAAAACGCCAACCGTCGTGACGTGTTAATCGCCATGCAAGACCTGTCCCGGCGGATTGCGACCAACGATAACATATTGCTGTATTATGCCGGCCATGGTTTTATGGACATCGAAACCAACCGCGGCTATTGGGTACCGGTGGATGCCATCGGCACCGATCATACGACATTTTTGCGTAACTCCACCATTCGCGATGAAATGAGCGTGATCGCCTCGCGGGCCAAACACACTTTATTGGTGTCCGATTCCTGTTTTAGCGGCACATTGCTGCGCCGCGGTAGCAGAGGCCTGCCGCCCGAAACAGGCAGTGCGGATTTGTATTATCAGAAGGTCGCCAATAAGAAGAGCGTGCAAATCATCACCGCCGGCGGCGCCGAATACGTTGATGACGACTATCAAGACTCGGGCCATTCGCCGTTTACTTACTTTTTATTAAATGAATTAAAACACAACGACAAACTGTTACTCACCGCCAGCGAACTGTCCAACAGCGTGGAAAAAGCCGTTGCCAACAACGTGGATCAAGTGCCTGAAAGCGGGGTATTGCAAGGCGCCGGCGATGAGATGGGTGAATTTATCTTTATTAAAGTGGATGTGCATGTGCAAGGCGTCCCCAAAGACAAAGTAAAGGTTAAGGTCAATGTCATTCCGGAGGAGCGCAGTGACACTGTGAGCACCGAGCCGGTTACCCCACAACCGCAAAAATCCGAACCTAAAGCCGGAGAAAAACGCTACATAATGCCGATTCCGACTTTGTAAATCCAAGGCTTAACAATCTAGCATTCAAACAATCAAAACGTGGTGTACCAATGAAAACTAAAAATCTGATATTGAGTTGCTTGGCAGTAATCACAAGCTTATCGGCCCCTGTGGCTTTTGCCCAACAAAGCTTAGGCTTGGGTGCAAAACTACTAGGCTCTACATGGAAGGGGGACAACGTTGATTCAGGTACCGAGTTCGAATCCACCAATGGCAGCCAATTCGGATTCAACCTTGTGTATCAATATAATCGTTTTTACACTGGATTTAACTTTCAAGGCGGCGAATATAAGTTTAAAGACGATGCGCCTGACAAGATATACAATGTAACTAAACAGCCAAGTCGAGACCTGAAAATTAATCGCGGCGAAGCGGATATTCTGGTTGGCTATTATTTTTGGCCCAAAGTCTCGCTATTTCTGGACTTAAAATCCATCACCAACGAATGGAATGATGATGATCCCGATACGGATAATTACGCCACGCAATTCCTAGGTGTGGGATTCGGTGTTTCCGGGTTTATTCCCTTAAATGACAACTGGATGTTATTCGGCTCATTTGGCATAGTGCCCGGCGGCACAATAAGACAAATCAAAGGGTATAACCAAGGTGAAATCGGCAATGGCGACAGCGGCGCTTTGGAGTTCGGCGCCACCTATAATTTTAACCGTAATAATCGCTTGAACTTTGGTCTAAAATCTCAATGGCAGAATTATGAGTTCGATAACCTAGCCAGGTCGGAGCAAAAACATCAGGTGGGTAGTTTTTTCATTGGGTATAATTATTTATTTCTGTTTGATTGACGCAAAGCCAACGCTATACCGAAACCGATATAAAACAAAACCAACACCTCACTCACGTGCGAGCCTTGAATCCATTCGCAATCTATAAATACATTGGCGCGATTGTAGCAGTCGCGACTGTATGTACATTGCTGAATAGCGCACACGCCACTAACAACAAACCCATCAATTTGTCCATTACCACCCATTTAGGCGATGAACAAACCTTTCGCGAAGGCGATATTGTTTCGTTTTATGTCAGCCTGGAGAAAGACGCCTATTTAGTTATTGTGTATCAGGATGCCAGCGACCAACTCAATGTGTTGTTACCCAACGCTTTACATGCGAACAATTATTTCAAAGCCGGTTGGTTCGTACCCATCCCCAATGAACAAAATCCTTTCCAATTTCGCATTACCGCACCGTTTGGCAAGGAAACGCTGTGGGTATTTGCCTCAGACAAACCGGTACCCCCACCCACCTTGCCCACCACGGTCGCATCGGTGCGCGAGACCATCAAGAAACATTGCCGCCAACACAACGCCGTGTATGAAGAAGCCTCTCTAAGCATAACGACCACCGCTATCCCACATACGCCGTAAGCCAACTATTGAAATTCACCACGAAGCGCAAGATCACGAAGAGTTTTCTCGTTCCCAAGTGCTAGTGGATAAATTGGGTAGGCTGTTGCGCAGCTCAAATGCAATAACCTTATTATCCTAGATTATCGGTAACACATAATTGATTCCATTCCGCGGCGAATGAAATTCTTTATTCTTTTACCTGGTTTTTTGCTTATCTGCTTATATAATTTGTATATTGCTTAACTTTAGATTTAAGTGTTTAGTTTTTCTAAAAAAATCTTTAATTACTATCCCTTTCAGGGAATAAATATATAAAAAACAGCCACCCGCAACCACATCGCGGATGCAAACAACAAATAAAACACTGTGAATCCAAAATGGTTAAGACCACCATTTGTTTACTATTGATCGTTACGGCGGTTTGTCTCGTCGTCGGTGCGCCGTGGGTACTCGCGACGGACTCCGCCGTGGCCGGCATTGCTACAAACCGAACGACCACGGAGCCTCATTCCGCGCACCCGATGGAGCCCATTCGCCCCATACCACTGCAGTTAAACGTTGACGCTCGCGAGGCGGAATTGGGACAACAATTGTTTACCGATCGCCGATTGGAGAAAAATGGGAAAATTGCCTGCGCGGATTGCCATAATATCCGGAAAGGCGGCGCTAACGCCAAACGAATGACGCAAAGCCTCAACAATCCGGAAAGTCAACACAATACCCCTACTATTTTTAACGTTATCTACAATAAACACTATTATTGGACCGCTCGCTTCACATCGCTACACCACCAACTGGATGACGCCATCAAAGAGTTGGGCGTAAGCTGGGAGCAACTCATCGACAAACTCCGGCGCACACCAAAATATATCCGTTTATTCGACCAAGCCTTCCCCGTCAGTGGTATTACCGTCTTCAATGTAAAACAAGCCATTATCGCGTACGAGCGCTCACTCACCACCCCTAATTCGCGTTTTGACAAATACTTACGCGGTGATGTGCAAGCTCTTAATAACATTGAAAAGAAAGGCTATGAATTATTTAAATCTTATGGCTGCTCAGCCTGCCATCAAGGCATTAACGTCGGCGGTAATCTCGCTATCGATCCGGCCGAACTCTATGGTAAAAAGCAGTTTTTTCCTTCCGGCAATATACCCGCGGCCTATAATAGGTTAAGCTTTAGCCTTCGGGGCAATACTAAAATCAGAGTTCCCAGCTTGCGCAATGTCGCGGTTACCGCGCCGTATTTTCACGATGGGTCCGCAGACACCTTAGAGCAAGCCGTCGTTGAGATGGCAAATACCATGGCCTATGCGCAACTGGGCATTCGCATCCCCTCCAAAGATATAGAACAAATAGTTGCTTTTCTACGCACACTCACTGGGGAATATAACGGAAAGGCGTTGTGAAAATATCGTGGTTAAAACTCTTATTGCTGTTTAGCGTACTTCCACTCATATTCAGCATTATTTACCTTAACAGCCAGGCGTTGGACTGGGACAATAATCAGCAAGCGCTGGAAAAGTTGCGCAGCATAGAATTGCTGGACGCGCTGTCCAATCAGGAATTATTGAAAGTGCGTTATTCCATGTATGCCGACTACGACGCGCTTTCCGATTACGCCAATCAGCTGCGTTTGAGCGCGCACACTTTGGCCGAACAAAGCGGCTTTTCCAATCATCATCTATTACAAAATCAAGCTATAAACTTACAGACTCAACTGATTCACAAAGCAGATCTGATCGAACAATTCAAAACCCACAATGCGTTGCTTAAGAACGCGCTCATTAATTTTCCCGCGCTGGTCAATGACACCAAGTCCAGATTGGCTTTTGTGGGCAATCAACAGTCCATCACCGATTTCCTGGACACCTTAGTAAGAGACATCATGCTGTTCAGCCTGGTTAACGACAATCAAGTGGATGTGGGTATGCGCGAGCGTATCCGGACTTTGGTGAATTGGCAAAATAATGCTCAATTGAAAAAAAATAACACCAACACCTTGGATAGCTATTTGAACAACGCCATGCGCGGCGCCAAGTTCATCATCGAGAAAAGAAATCTGGTCAGCGCAAACAGCGATGAGTTGATGCAGATACCCGTGTCCAAACTGACCCAACAAATGCAAACCACGTTGCTGAGCGAATATGACGATATCTTATCCCAAAGCAATCAGTACAAAACCCTGTTATACGCTTTATCCATCGCATTATTGGCTTATACGGCGTTCATATTAATCAAGCTTAAAAACAACAGCCGTGAGCTCAGCCGCGAAAAAGATCAGGCGTTGGTCACCTTGCAATCCATAGCCGATGGCGTTATTACCACCGACCCCAATGGCCTGGTACAGTTTATCAATCCCGTGGGCGAAAAACTCACTGGCTGGTTGACCGAAGAGGCCAAGGGTAAACATTTGGGCGAAGTATTCAAACTTCACGACGAGGTCACCGAACATCCCATCGAGGGACTGGTGGAACGTTGTATTAGCGAGAACCGCCAAATCAGCTCCTCCGAAGCGAACACCTTGCATAATCGCGACGGCAGCTCGACCCCCGTGCAGGAAAGCGTTTCCCCTATAAAAAGCGAAGACGAACTGCTTACGGGCACGATTATCGTATTTCGCGACGTCAGTCAAACCCTCGAACTCAGCCGCAAACTGGCGTATCAAGCCAGTCACGATTCGTTAACGGGCGTAATCAACCGCAGAGCGTTTGACCGCCGCCTGCAACAAGCCATCACCAGCGCCAAGCTCAACGGCCATCAGCATGCCCTGCTCTACCTGGATCTGGATCAGTTCAAGATCGTCAACGATACCTGCGGGCATGACGCCGGTGACCACTTGTTAATAGAAGTGACCACCCTGTTAAAACAAAAGTTGCGCGATAAAGACACTTTGGCTCGGCTCGGCGGTGACGAGTTCGGCATACTCCTGGACACCTGCCAGTTGGAGTGCGCGGAAACGTTCGCCAAGGAGATACTCTATGAGTTCAAGCAATTTCGGTTTACCTGGCAAGGCATTCATTTCCAGTTGGGCACCAGCATCGGCATTGTGCAAATTCACAAAAACACCGAAAGCATAGTCAGCCTGCTGAGCGCCGCTGATATGGCATGTTATGTCTCCAAGGACATGGGACGCAACCGCTTCCACGTATTTCACAACAAGGACAAAGAGCTGATGCGCCGCCACGGTGAAATGCAGTGGGTATCGCGCTTGACTCACGCGTTTAAAGAGGGCCGCTTCACCTTATACCGCCAACCGGTGATGCCGCTGTCCGGGCAAGTTACCACTCATAAGCACTACGAATTGCTACTGCGCTTACACGACGGTGAGGATGGTTTGGTGTTACCGGGAGCGTTTATTCCCGCCGCGGAACGCTACAACTTCATGCCGGTATTAGACCGCTGGGTTATTCGCACGGCGTTCGAACAATGTTTTCAATTCCACAACAATGACCGCTATGCCATTAATCTGTCAGGTACCTCGCTCAATAGCGATACTTTGTTGCAATTTATCAAACGCGAAATGCGCCGCACGCCCATTCAGCCGCAAAACATTTGTTTCGAAATCACAGAGACCGCGGCCATTGAAAATCTGCTCAAAGCCGCTAAACTCATCAAGGATTTGAAGCAATACGGTTTCAAATTCGCGCTGGATGACTTCGGTAAGGGTTTGAGTTCTTATTCTTATTTAAGCAATCTACCGGTTGATTACTTGAAAATCGATGGGGAGTTCGTGAAAAATCTGTCCAGCAATCCCGTCAATTACGAAATCATCAAATCCGTTAATCACATCGGTCACTTAATGGGCATGAAAACCATTGCCGAATGCGTCGAAGACGACCAAACCTTAAGAGATCTGCGTAATATCGGCATTGATTATGGCCAAGGCAGCAATCTGGGTGAGCCCCAACCGTTATTCGTCAACTGGACGTTGTCCGATTCCCAGACTTATTTGCAAAATTCCAGAGTTTAGCGGGTGTAACCGATGCAAGAGCAATCCCGCTTTACCATTCACGTCGAGCAATTGCAGGACTACGAATTCAATGTGAAATTCGATGGGGAGGGCATTGCCGATGTACTTATGGATGAACCTCCGCCGCTGGGACAGCAACACGGCCCCAATGCCTCGCGCCTGCTGGCCGCGGCGGTGGCTAACTGCCTCAGTGCCAGTTTGCTATTTTGTTTAAAAAAGCACGCTGCGCCGGCACAAAGCGTGAAGACCCAAGTCACGTGCATCCTGACCCGCAACGAAAATCAACGTTTGCGCATTGGCGGCCTTGAGGTTGCAATTGGTCTTGATTCGGAAAAATTCGAAGCCACTCGCCTTAAGCGCTGTCTGGAAATGTTCGAGGATTTTTGTGTGGTGACCGCCAGCATTCGCGAGGGAATTCCCGTGAAAGTTAGCGTCATGGACCAACACGGGGTATTGATCCATGAAAGTTGATAGCCGCGATAGGTCTTTAGCGGCTGACGCTGGTGAGTTTCACCACTGACGAGTTAGCCGGACCGGGCACTTGCTGCAATAACTCCTGCACCCGCAGTGTTTCTTTGAGAGTCGCGTCAGTTTGCACGATTTGGGTTTCCTTTTGTGCAATCTGGGTTTTTAACACGGCGATCTCATCGCTTAAGGCGGCTATTTTCTCTTGCATTTTTACGGCCTTAGCCCGCGCATCCTCCACCACCAATGCCACATCAATACTGGCCGAATGCAAGGTTTCCCGCACTACGGTGACCACCAATGAAGGATTGTCCTGCGGCAACTTTTGCAGTAATTCCACAGCCTTGTCTATGCCGTAATCCAAGGGATTACCCGTAATCTCTGTTTCTTGAACATTGCCCAAATCGGCCCCATCCAACAGCGAATCCACATACTCCGGTAAATTGTCTTTCCCCTGCTTGGTATTCTGCCCAGAGCCCGGCTTAGCGCCCTGCGTACCCTTAGCGATTTTCTGAAATAAACTCATGCTTAGCCCCCCTCTCAACAAACGATTACCCTGGTTACTGCTTAAACACTTTTTACGCAGGTTAATTCCTTCCCTGGAATCATTCTTCTGCCACTGATGTAGGGAACTCCCGACATTGACAACGATCTCAATAGCCTCATCTTGAAAAAATGCTGCATATTTTCCTGTATTTATCGTGATTTCAAGGTAAAATAGCGCCCTTTTTCGAAGCTCAACGAGCCATCAGCGGTAACGAATCCACATTCGACTCAAAAACTTGGCATGAGCCATGAATTTCCCGCTGGCAGCACGTTCAAACTACCGACTTAACCCGGAGCGTTGTGGTGGAATAGCCGCACTAAAGCCCCAATATGTGGATTTTGTGCAAAGGCCGCCAGAAAAAGTTTTAATTTACTAACTTAATAACCTTTAGAGTAAGCATATGACAGACCTATCCCTTTACAGAAACATTGGTATTTTCGCCCACGTGGATGCCGGTAAAACCACCACTACCGAGCGTATTCTTAAACTTACCGGAAAAATTCATAAACTGGGCGAAGTTCACGACGGCGCGGCCACTACCGACTTCATGGACCAGGAAAAGGAGCGCGGCATCACCATCCAGTCCGCCGCGACCACTTGTTTCTGGAAAGACCACCGCTTCAATATCATCGATACTCCCGGACACGTGGATTTCACCATTGAGGTGTACCGTTCATTGAAGGTTCTCGATGGCGGCGTCGGCGTATTTTGCGGTTCCGGCGGTGTGGAACCCCAATCCGAAACCAACTGGCGTTATGCCAACGATTCGGAAGTCGCCCGGGTCATTTTCGTGAACAAACTCGACCGTATGGGGGCCGACTTCTACCGGGTGGTCAAACAGGTCGAAGACGTACTGGGCGCTCACCCATTGGTGATGACGTTGCCTATCGGTATTGAAGAGAATTTCAAAGGCGTGGTGGATTTGCTCACCCGCAAAGCCTGGATTTGGGATGAATCCGGCGATCCTCTGAATTATGAAATCGTGGATCCGCCGGCCGAAATGACCGATTTGGTGGAAGAATGGCGGGAAAAACTTATTGAAACCGCTGTCGAGCAAGACGACGCGGTAATGGAAAAATACCTGGAAGGTGAAGAGCCCGATGTTGATACGTTGAAACGTTGCATTCGTAAAGGCACCATCAAACTGGACTTCTTTCCCACCTTTTGCGGCTCCGCTTTCAAAAATAAAGGAGTGCAACTGGTCCTGGATGGCGTGGTGGATTATTTGCCCAGTCCTACCGAAGTGGTACCGCAGCCTGAAGTTGACTTGGAAGGCAACGAAACCGGCAATGTTGCCATTGTGGATCCGGAGAAGCCATTACGCGCCTTGGCGTTCAAGATCATGGATGACCGTTTTGGCGCGCTGACGTTTGTGCGGATTTACTCCGGTAAAATCGAAAAAGGCACCACCGTGCTCAATACCTTCACGGGCAAAACCGAACGCATCGGACGTATCGTACAAATGCACGCCGATTCCCGCGAAGAACTGACTTCGGCCCAGGCTGGTGACATTGTTGCGGTGATTGGTATGAAGAACGTGCAAACCGGTCATACATTGTGCGATCCGAAGAACCCGGCCACACTGGAGCCTATGGTGTTTCCGGATCCGGTAATTTCCGTTGCCGTGGCGCCAAAAGACAAAGCGGCCTCCGAAAAGCTGGGCGTTGCCCTGGGCAAAATGATCGCGGAAGACCCATCTTTCCGTGTTGAAACCGATGAGGACAGCGGCGAGACCATCCTCAAAGGCATGGGCGAGTTGCACTTGGATATCAAGGTGGACATTCTTAAGCGCACCCATGGGGTGGAAGTGGTAGTCGGTAAACCGCAAGTGGCTTATCGGGAAACCATCACCCAGAGGATTGAAGACGCTTATACTCACAAGAAACAAACCGGTGGTTCCGGCCAGTTCGCGAAGATCGACTATGTGATCGAGCCGGGCGAAGCTGGCAGCGGCTACGCATTTGAATCGAAAGTGACCGGCGGCAACGTGCCTCGTGAGTTCTGGCCCGCGGTGGAGAAAGGCTTCAAGGACAGCATGGATCGCGGTGTGTTAGCCGGGTATCCGTGTTTGGATTTCAAAGTTACCCTGATGGACGGTGGTTACCACCCGGTGGACTCCTCCGCGGTAGCGTATGAAATCGCGGCCAAAGCGGCGTATCGTCAGTCCATGCCAAAAGCAGGTCCGCAGCTGATGGAACCCATCATGAAAGTGGACGTGTTTACCCCGGAAGACCATGTGGGTGATGTCATCGGCGACCTCAACCGCCGCCGCGGCATGATCAAAGCCCAGGAAGCCGGCCCCACCGGAGTTCGCATCAAAGCCGAGGCACCACTGAGCGAAATGTTTGGGTACATCGGTGATTTGCGTACCATGACTTCCGGGCGCGGCCAGTTCTCCATGGAGTTCTCGCACTACATGCCTTGTCCGAAAAACGTATCTGAGATGGTCATTAAAGAAGCTCAAGAGCGCAACAAAAAATAAGTTATTTCATACTGATGAAGGCCGGGTATGTTACCCGGCCTTTTTTTTTGGCCTGCCGCGTCTGGCATAACCTACTTTCATCTTTAAAACCTTCTCGATTTTTTGCATAAACCGGTCGTTGCCCAGTGGCGTCCCTGTTTGCCAAGCCGAACGAATTCCTTCCAAAGTTTCAGCGTTCATACTCTGTTTGAATAATTTTTTATAAGCCGCGCGTCG
>JASFLF010000039.1:0-11370 GCA_050118235.1 Gammaproteobacteria bacterium
TGGAATATCATGTGTGCTGAATGCCACTCCACCAACTTGCGAAAGAATTACGACCTGGCCAGTGATTCCTACCAAACAAAATGGTCAGAGATCGATGTATCTTGCGAAGCTTGTCATGGCCCTGCGTCCAATCACGTAACATGGGCAAATTCAGCTGCACAGGATAAATCGTGGCGTAAGGAGACAAACAAGGGGTTGGTTGTTAATTTAACTGATACTGCTGATAGTGAGTGGCAATTGCGTGCCGGTGATACAACGGCTAAACGAAGCATCGAACATGACGCATCAGTCCAGTTGAATATTTGTGCCCGTTGTCACTCGCGTCGCGGTGTATTAACCGATGTTTACCGTCATGGAAAACCATTACTTGATAGCCATTCACCCGCACTTCTGACCGACGAATTGTATTACGCGGATGGACAAATCAAGGATGAAGTGTATGTCTACGGTTCATTTCTACAAAGTAAGATGTATAAAGAGGGCGTTATTTGTGGCGATTGCCACGATCCACACAGTTTGAAATTAAAAGCGCAAGGTAATAACGTATGCACGCGCTGTCACAACGGCGAAACGTTTGACACTCAAAAACATCACCATCACGCACAGAGCGGCAAAGCAGCCCAATGTGTCTCCTGCCACATGCCAGCGCGAACCTATATGGTGGTCGATCCACGCCGGGACCACAGTTTTCGCGTTCCGCGCCCGGACTTGAGCGAAAAGATACAAACACCCAATGCCTGTAATGGCTGTCACGACAAGCAAACCGCTTCATGGGCATCTCAGCAGGTTAAAAGCTGGTTTGGTGACAAAACCAGAAAATCGCGTCATTATGGGGAAATTATTGACGCTGGTCGTCGCGGCCTGGCGCAAGCAGACATTGATCTGGCGGAACTGGCATCCAATAAAGACAACCCGGACATCGTACGCGCTACGGCAATTTCATTACTCGACCGTTATGCCTATCCCCGGCTTCCTGATCTTTTACGGCAAACGCTTAATGATCAAAGCGCGCTGGTTCGCACGGCGGCACTTAGCGCTCTACCAATGATTGACCCAAACCAACAACTGGAACTCGGCTTCCCACTGTTATCGGATCCGATTCGACTGGTGCGTACTACTGCGGCAAGTGTCTTGATAAACGTGCCCGCCAATAACATCAGCGCCGAAAAAATCACGATAATGCAAAGCTCTGTTAACGAATACTTGGAGAATCAATACTACAACGCAGATCGACCCGAGGGACTGACCAACCTGGGTACCTTTTACATGAATTCACAGCAATTTGGTGAAGCGGAAAAATATTTCAAACTGGCGATTGAAAAAGGTCCTGCCCTGGCACAAGCCTATGTCAACCTGGCAGACCTCTACCGTTTACAACAGCAAGATCAGAAAGGCGAAGCCATTTTGCACCAAGGATTAAAAGCTTCGTTGAATAAACCGCCAATACATCACGCACTGGGTCTGTTATTGGTACGCCAGCAAAAATTGGAAGAAGCTTTACAACACCTAAAAGCCGCAGCTGACCAGGCACCCAACCAGGCGCGTTATCAATATGTTTATGGTGTCGCATTGCAATCCAGTAACGGCACCCCGGCGGCTGTTAAATACCTGCAGAAAGCATATAAGCAACATCCGGCTGACATCAATATCTTATATGCCCTGGCATCTTTCAACTTTGAAATGGGCGACACCAGTGCGGCACAAAAATACACCAGCGAATTACTGATCCTGGCACCGCAACATCAGGGGGCGCAACAATTGATGCAGCAACTTGACGATCCTCACGCGCAAAAATAAATATTCAAATAGACCGAATGCAAACCTGGCGAATATTCACTACGATACTTGACTATCGTTTGCAACCGAAATGCATTTCAGTGTGCGCTGTCAACGGTTTCGCGTTCTCCCCGTTTTACGCCACGCAACGGCTCAACTCGTACGTCGGATTAGCGCCAGCGTAATCCGACATACGGTTGTTAAATATACTCACTTCATGATTGTCAATATTCCTTCATGGGCATCCAGCGCAATTCGCTACGCTATTGCGCCCTACGGAGAAATTCCGGAGCAGAGAGCACTATTCTCTAACAATAGCATCTATTGCCCCTAACCCGGGTTTTCCGATCTATATTTGATCGCTTGATTAGTGGTATAAATGCAGTTGCAATATCCAGGTTGCCCATTATGCTGCAGGCATAAGATAGAATCCAGAATAAAGGAATCCAAAATGACGACAAACTCGGCCACACCTCCTCACGATGAAATGTCCGGCAAAATAGTAGAAGTCGCTGTACGTCTTAGTGTGTTGGCAGTCTTGCTCATATGGTGTTTTCAAATATTGCGACCGTTTGCTATCCCCGTGATCTGGGCAATTGTCATCGCAGTGGCGATATCCCCCGTCCATAACAAACTGGTGGGGTGGTTACACGGTAGACGCGCGCTGGCGGCAACGCTGATTTCCGGTGTATTTTTAGTACTATTGATGGTGCCTACCGTGATATTGACAGAACTCTTGGTGAAAAACATTGCCACTCTGGCGCAAGAAATTCGCAGTGGGCAGTTTACCGTTCCGCCCGTGTCGGAAACGGTCAAAGATTGGCCTCTAATCGGTGACTACGTAGCCAAGTTCTGGCACCTTGCGACAACCAATTTAGACGAAGCATTAAAACTGGTGCAGCCCCAAATAAAAGCACTGGGCACCTGGCTGGTGGAGATCGCCGCCGGCACGGGAATGGCAATAATAATGTTTGTGGTTGCGTTTGTAATAGCGGGAGTATTACTTGCGCACTCCACAGGTGGTAAAAAAATCGCCCATAGCATCTCCAGACGTTTGGTGGGTGATCGCGGCGATGACTTCGCCAATTTAGCCCAAGCCACGATTCGCAGCGTGGCTCGCGGTGTATTAGGCGTTGCCGTCATTCAAGCGTTGCTTGCTGGCATCGGTTTTATGGTTGCCGGAGTGCCCGGCGCAGGAATTTGGGCATTATTGTGCCTGATTTCGGCCGTAATACAGATTGGTGTCGGTCCCATAGTGATACCAGCGATTATTTATGTTTTTGCAACTGGCGACACACTAACCGCGGTGCTATTTCTCATCTGGAACTCTGGAGTTATGGTACTCGATAACGTGTTAAAACCATTGCTTATGGGACGTGGCGTTGACGTACCCATGCTGGTGATTTTTTTGGGCGCTATCGGCGGCTTGCTGCTCTCAGGAATCATCGGACTGTTTACCGGCGCTATAGTATTGGCGTTGGGATACAAGTTGTTTCAAGCCTGGTTGAACATGGAGCCATCCCCTCAGGTCGCCTCGGATCAATAATCTCTGAATCGCCAAATCATTTGCTTGCAACATATAAGCGATGCCAGTCGTTTTCTGGCAGAACCGACATCAACGAGCTACGATAAACACCGGAGGTATAATGGACAGGTTATATAACAAAATTCGAACCATTCCAGATTTCCCCGCACCGGGCATTCAATACCGCGACATTACCCCTCTGGTACGAGACCCGGCCATGTTGCGCCTGGCGGTGCATCAATTAATCCACCCTTTTATCGGCGAGAAATTATCGGCCGTTGTGGGTATGGAAGCCCGCGGATTTATATTCGGCAGCTTGGCTGCTTGGGAGTTAGGCATAGGCTTTGTGCCGTTGCGCAAACCGGGGAAATTACCTTGTGACGTACATAGCATCTCGTACGATTTGGAGTACGGCAACACCAGTTTGGAAGTTCACGTCGATGCGCTCAGCGATCAAGACCGAGTGTTGATTATCGATGATGTGTTGGCCACCGGCGGCACGGCGGCTGCCAGTTGTCAATTGGTGCAAAAACTGGGCGCGGAAATCGCGGCTTGCGCGTTTGTTGTGGAACTGGATGCTTTGGAAGGACGGCAAAAATTATCCGATTATCGCGTTCACAGTTTGTTGCGTTATTAGCTATTATCCTATGCAACAGCTGGATAAACCTCTTGCATTAATTCGAAGGTTAGAGGCCAAATTTCAAAACGTGCAGTCTATTTCACGTTACGTGGTATAAGACCCTTCGCAAAAGACGTTCAGGACGCCACTTCTTCTGAGGCTTTGAGTCGTTCCCGCCCCCCTTTGGGAATGCATTCCAGGGCCGGGTAAAACATATGGATTTTTTTGCCGCACCGGATTGCCTGCAGTAAGTTTACCGCTCCAGTTGAGGTTGTCGATAAATCCGTCTTCTCGAATGTCATCGAGGGAACGTACCTCCGCCCGGCAAGCATTGTCACCGGGATTTTGCAAATTTCGATGGGTGAGGTTTTGTTGGCGTTGGCGGCCCTGCTCGCCGAATTTTTCACCACTGGTATAGAGCATCTTGTTAAATTCTCGCTTCAATTAAAGTATTTCCGCAAAGATCCGATATTGTATCTGTGTAAGCTGTTCAATACACAGGGGTTTTCAACTAGCCCTCCTTGTACATCTAATGCTTTGAAGCATTTGAACTTAATTGTGGTTGAACCATGTCGGAACATACCTATCGCTTGCTGGTCGGCAGTTTAATGCTGATAATTCTTTACTCAGAACTCTATATTGTGGCGTATGTGGTTGTCGCAATGACACTTTTTGAGGGATTGACCAACCAACGCCTAAATCTTCTGGTAACCCGGTTGCGAAAAAAACTGGGCGCAGATGTTTCTGCCTTTGAACAACCTCCTCGCGAGAATTGCCGCATTCCCTTTGATGCAGAACGTGCTCAACGCCTGTTTATTGCTGTTACGTTTACCACACTATTTTTCGCCGCCCCTAAAGAACTTTGGATAATCAATTGGTTTTTTGCCTTTGGAATGTTGATTGCCGGAATTGTGATGTTTTGCCCCGTAATCGCTTTTTTTCGCGCCATCGGCCTTAGATGAACAATCCAAATCAACTCAATTTTGAATTTGCGCAATCCAATTGGCGCCAAAGTATTGCCGTAAAAATCACCGCACAAATCATTTGGGTTATCATTCCCATCGTTTTCATCAGCAGTATTTTTCTGTTCAATAGCATTGAAAAAGATCAGGCACAAATTTTTTCTTACAAAGTGGATGCGCTCAATCATCGGGTATATAACACCGTCTTACACAACCTGGATTTATCCAACGACGACAAAAGCGTTATCATAAAAAAAATAGCAACAGAATTAGGCTTTAAATCCATAGAGATTTTGGCACCAAACTATCAATTGCGTTCGGACATTGACACGTCAGGCTACGCATCGATTACGCGCACCCTCCCCATGTTAAGCGCCGATAGCGCTTTTGAGAATGCGTTCATTGTCATCACAAGTTATCATATACCGCTTGATCAAATCATCGACCAAAAAAGAAAAAACATATTGGCTGTCATGCTTTTTTGCCTGGTGATCTTTTCCGCGTTTTTAGTATTTTCAATCAGGCGATGGCTATATAAGCCGCTTAAGATACTAGTGGATGCCACGGAGTCCGTCACCAACGGCAATAACAATATAACACTGGATACTAAGAGCAACGACGAATTTGGCCACTTATCCACATTCTTTCAACATATGTTGGATAATTTGGTGGAGCAGCACAACAAATTACGCGAGACCGCTACAGCCGCTTGCGAAGCCAATACGGCGAAAAGTGCTTTTCTTGCTAATATGTCTCATGAACTTCGCACCCCCCTCAATGCCATTATCGGATATAGTGAAATAATGTTGGACGAAGCCAGAGACAGAAATGATGGTATATATGTTGATGATCTGCAAAAGACCATCGCCGCCGGCAAACATTTGTTGAATTTGATCAATGAAGTATTGGACTTGTCAAAAATAGAAGCTGGAAAAATGGAAGTGTATATCGATAGGGTTAGTGTAAAGAGCCTGTTAGAAGAAATCTCATCCACGGTAAATCCCTTGGTCAAACAGCGGAACAATACCCTCAATATAGAGTGCGATTCCAGCACTGCCGTTATTCATTCCGATGTCATGAAAGTTCGGCAAATACTTATCAATTTGCTGGGCAATGCGTGCAAATTTACCGAAAACGGGTTGATTACCCTGAAAGCTCAACAACAAATCGCCAATAGCGGTAAAAAAATTATTTTTAAAGTTATAGACACCGGAATCGGAATCAAGCCGGAAAGTATTGGCGGCCTCTTTAAGGCCTTTACTCAAGAAGATAATTCCACGACTCGGAGTTATAGCGGCACGGGATTGGGATTATCCATATGCCAGCATATGTGCATATTATTGGGCGGTGATATTGATGTGCAAAGTACTGTCGGAAAAGGCTCCTGCTTTACCGTGACTTTACCCTTCGACATTCAAAAATCAAGCTCAATAAAACTTGCTCACGGCAAAGCACTACCCAGGGTTAGCAATTCGAATTAGTGTAGAACGCCTTTGAACAAGCCCATTGCTAAGATGGCGCAATACTACTTCTATCGCGAACTCCATTATTTCTCTCGGCACCACTGCAGATTATTCAAATCAAGCCTATAGATTTCTAGATTGTCGATATAATCCGCTTCGCCTTGATTGTTCAACACACAAATTTTTCCGCCACTGATTTTTATCGTAGCTTGATCCAGCAACACCCCCTTGTGCTCACTGATCCAGCCGGGTGACTCACCGTGCGTATCCAGTTTTTCAATGGCATAGGTGCCGATATTCAAACGATATACCGGCGTGTAACCATATTGTATGTTTTCGTTATAACCTAGACTACCGATAATGTATATCCAATCACCAACCATGGTGGCGGAATGAAAATCGGTAGGCGGAAATATCGCCTGCGGATAACCGTATATGTCAAATTCCCCATTACCGTAGTGCACAACAACATCGTTATAGATACAAAAATCGGGATCGTAAAAATCTTCGTGCTCGCCTGCAATTTCGATGTATCGGCCGTCCGGTAACGCGGTGATGGATTTGCCGAAGCGATCAAAACACCACACCGGTTCATCTTGATTGTATGTATCACCAAACTGGTCCCTTGCCTGCCAGGCACCGACACCCGCTCGCACCATGGCCCGCCAGAATGGCACATTCATACACTCAGGATTGCTATTACCGTTGCGGCGATGTTTGCCGGCGACATACTCGGGCTCATCGACCTCTAACTCGTCATTGTGATAACCCAGAAGCTCGCGACGCATTTCACCATCTAGTTCGTTTAAGTCATCACCATGCTCGATAAACAGTTGCACAATTTCCCGATTAGCGGCTTTTTGAACGGGCTTGTGATCGATGTGGTCACGCAAGTTCAAGTCGGCACCCAAATCAAGCAGGCATTTCACGCAGTCGGTATAACCTTTTTCCGCGGCCAGCATCAAAGCAGTTGATTGAGTCTGATCCACTTGGTCAAGGTCAAAGCCTTGTTCCGCCAACCAACGAATCATGGGAATGTGATGATTCTCCACGGCGTACATCAGCGGCGTTTTGCCGCGGCGCCCCTGATCATCCCTGTTGCTGCCTAGGTTCAATAATAGCCCGGTTTTGGGAATGTTGCCCAACTGGATACTTAACAACCAGGGCGTGCGTTCCCAAAAATCCCTTGCCATAAGATCGGCATCGGTCTTCGCAAGTCGCTCTACCTCGCTTAGTTCGCCGAAGACCAGCGCCATCATCAATTCGGTCCATTGCAACGGTTTGGGGTTGGCACCGGCATCCAATAGTATTTTGACTACATCAAACCGGCCGTAATAAGAAGCCACGCTCAAGCCCGATTCGCAATAATCACTTTGGGCGTTTAAGTAAACTGCTTGTTCGATCAAATACCGCACCAATGGCACAAGGTTCTTATCGCGGGCGATGTCCTCTCCATGCATGGCGTTGATCAAGGCGTTGTAACCGCTTTTGCTCTCATAATGCAGGTCGGCGCCTGCTGTCACAAGACGTTTGATTACCTCCAAGTTTTTTACTTTCAATGCTAACGTCAGTACCGTAACCTGCCTGCTTGGCACTTCCGCATTGACATCTGCATCGTGATCAATGAGTAATTGGATTAACTCTGGATTTGTATTCGCATTGGAAACTGCATACATCAAGGGTGTATAGCCGCGGCTATCGGCCTGGTTGACATCGGCGCCTTGTTGAAAGGCACGCGCTACGCCGGCAAAGTCACTGTGCCGGACGAGGCGGTGGAGTTGGTTTGGTTTATGCTTGTTTTTCAATCAGCAATTAAGACTGCCCGTACTGCATGTATTGCCGGGCGATCCGGCACCCGGCAAAACATCTCTACAATAAAGCGATAGCGCAACTTAGAAGGTATACAACGCACTCACCGAAAACATCGACAAGTCTTTCAGGCCTTCTACATCAAACATTTCATATTCGGCGCGCACGGAAAAAGAAAGCAACTGAAATCGTGCGCCTATGCCGTACGCGGGATCCGTGCCGGAATCGCTGGCTGTACCAGCCCCGGCTAACGTGGTGTCGGCGTCCCATTTAATCACACCGACTTTGCCAAACACCGCAAAAGGACCGAAGGTCAGCGCTCCCACACCAAAACCGTCAAATCCGGTGGCTTTGGCGCTCGAGCCCGCATCTTCAATCTTGCCAAAACTGACGTACGAGCCTTCCACCCCCAAATCAATTAACGGAATAATGCCAATGTTATAACCTAGAATGACTTTATAACCGGCGTCGTTGCCGTCGTATTTATAAGTATCGCCTTCGAATGCAGTATCCACCTTCATGGAAGAGTTGCCCACACCACCGCCAACATAAAAACCACTTTCGCCTCCTGCCCAAGCTGTTAATGGCATTACAAATATGCCAAGCACTAAAACTTTTAATAGTTGTGTTTTCATTTTTTATAGTCTCCTGTTTTTTGTAACCGAATTTTGATAGTACGCAGTTGCTAAGTCAATTAATCTTATAAAGAATAGTCCAATTATTGGAATTTGGTATTTTTTTCTAGAACACCAGCACTATGCAACTAAAAATTTTATGGATAATTCAAAATGTGACGCACTGCTCATTTCAGAACGAACGAATAGGCGATTTGTCTCTAACGGCTTTCCAGAACCACCACACTGCGCGGTTGAACTGTATATTGAATACTCACTGATGGTTGATCGTGCGGCAATAAAATATCAGCGGGTGTATCCTGTGAAGTATCGATGGCACGATGCCAGGTCCGGCCATCCAAATCGGGAAGAGGCAGGCTGTAGGGCTGCTCAGACATGTTGAGAATAATGTGCAAGTCTTCAGTTTCCGGCTCCAGCGCACCAAGGGTGTATATCAGCAGCTGAGCATCAGGGTCATGCCACAGGGGTTGTTCCAATTGCACGCCGTGCCAGACAACATCCGGCAATCGCGCGCCTTCTGGTATGGTTCCCGTTAAAAACCTGCGGCGCATGAGTGAACTATGGCGTTTGCGAAAAGCGATCATCTCCCGCACAAAACGCAGCATGCCGGCGTTGGTTTCGGTCAGTCGCCAATCAAACCAGCTCAACTCGTTATCCTGGCAATAGGCATTGTTGTTGCCTCTTTGCGTGCGCAATACCTCATCACCGGCCAGGATCATGGGAATGCCGTGACTGAGCAACAAAATCGCCATGAAATTTTTCGCCTGGCGTACACGTAATTCCATAATAACCGCAATGTCCGTCTCGCCTTCATGCCCGCAATTCCAACTGAGATTTTCGTTGTGCCCGTCGCGGTTGCCTTCGCCGTTGGCATCATTGTGTTTTTCGTTGTAGCTGACCTGATCGTACAAGGTGAAACCGTCGTGGCTGGTAATGAAATTAACGCTATTGATGGGCAACCGCCCCGCGGCCTGGTAGAGGTCGCTGCTGCCAGTCAACCGCGTGGCCAACTCATTAATGATGCCTTGATCACCGCGCAAGTACTGGCGTACGACATCTCGGTAACGGCCATTCCACTCCTTCCAGCGGTAGCCCGGAAACCCGCCCACTTGATAGAGACCCGCCGCATCCCAGGCTTCGGCGATGACAAAATGACGCGCCAGGGAATCGGAAAATTCGATGCTCCACAACACCGGCGCATGATACAGCGGATTGCCGTCTTCGCCCCGCGCCATGGCGCTGGCCAGATCGAAGCGAAAACCATCCACATGCATTTCATCCACCCAGTATTCCAGGCAGCGCACGATGAACAGCGCGATCATGGGATGGTTGGCGTTGACGGTATTGCCGCAGCCGGTGTAGTCCCGGTAATGGCCGCGATTGTTGGGGTCCAGATGGTAACTGAATTCGTTCCCCAGGCCTTTGAAATTGATCACCGGTCCGCCTTCGTTGCCTTCGGCGGTATGGTTGAATACCACATCCAATATCACGCCGATACCTGCGTTGTGCAGTGCTTTGACCATATCGCGGAATTCGTGCTGCTGAGTCCCCTGCTCGGGCGTTACGCAATAACGGGGGTGCGGAGAATAAAAGCTGTGGGTGCTGTAGCCCCAATAGTTTTTCAATCCCAAGTTCGCCACCCCGGGCGGAACGTCCTCCTCATCGAACGCCATGATGGGCATTAACTCTACATGAGTAATCCCCAGGTCTTTTAGATAAGGAATCTTTTCAGCCACTGCAGCGAAGGTGCCGGGGTGATTCACATTGGAAGAGGGATGCCTGGTGAAACCGCCCACATGCATTTCATATATTACCGCCGTTTCCGGCCGGTATGGAGGGGGTTGGTCATCCTCCCAATTGTATTCGTTGCTAACGACAATACCGCGTATCGCGGCGTCATGGTTGTCGCCCGGCTGGCAAGCGCGCTCGCGATCGTAGAGGTAATCCGATACGGCGCGCGCCGAGGGGTCCACCAGTGCCTTTTGGGCATCGAAACGAAAGCCGGTAAAGCTGATGTTGTCATCCGGCCCCTGAACCCGCCAGTTGTATGCGACACCAGGTGGCAAGCGTTCCACATACACATGCCATTGAAAAAAGGTTCGGTTGACTTCAGGGTCCAGGGTAATGACTTGAAACGGCTCCACACTGGTCGCGTTCTCGAATAACAGCAATTCCACGCCCGTGGCATTGCGGCTGAAAAACGAAAAATTGGTGCCTTCGGCATCGTGCGTGGCGCCGAAGGGGTAACGGAACCCTGGTTTTATTTTGTATTGCATTTATGATTGATTAATATTACGGAGATCCATTTATAGTGCTACGGTAATAAAGTATATTGATTTTCATACCACGAAGAGCACGAAGCACACGGAGAAAAAAGCTTACATTAATATATTCTTCGTGATCTTCGTGTCCTTCATGGTGAACATTATATTTCGTTCACACAATCCGACGTGGAAACCAGGCAACCACGTCTCGCGGCTGTCTAGTAAGGCCAACGCCAGTCGCGAAATTCCGGTTTATCGATACCGTGTTCGTGAGCATAGTTGCGGCTGTCAATTTGCATGTCGCGCATTTTTTCTTT
>JASFLF010000040.1:0-11362 GCA_050118235.1 Gammaproteobacteria bacterium
TACATTCTTGATATCAGCACACCAACTACACCTATCGAGGCCGGATATATCGATAACATATCAGGGGACGTCGCGGTTAGCGGCAACTATGCCTATGTGACAAACGGCCTCAACGGCCTAGTCATTGTTGACATCACCGACCTGAAAGCACTAAATGTAGTTGGATCCATTAGTACCCGAGACAACGCTGTTGGTGTAACCATAAATGGTAATTACGCTTATATAGCGGATTTACTGGGTGGCTTGCGGGTAGTTGATGTCAGCGTTCCCGAAGCACCAGTTGAAGTTGGAGTATTCTATACACCAGGAATAACTAATGCCGTTGCTATTAGCGGAAACTACGCCTATGTGGCGGATGATGGGTTCGGTTTAGGGGTATATGAGTTTATGGCTCCGTAGGCTGTAAAATAAAAAATACGATCCAAGGTGAAGCTTGGATAATTTCCAATATTCTTGGTTTATTTCACTATTTGTCCTAAAAATTTGTTATGGTTTTAGGTCCTTTATTCGATCGGTAGCGCAATCCAACGGTAGTCTACGTAATTGTGCAATGTCAGTTAGACGATTTAGTAACTAATCTACTCCCTATGCTGATTATTGCATAAGCCAATATTATGCCGACGTATTTAGCGCACAGTTCATTTGATCACTAAAGCTCGTCAATTGATTTGATAAGCTACCCCCTATCCTTTCGTAGAAAGCTTGAACAGGACTTACTCCCAGTTGCGTGCATTATTCTTTGATTCTCCGAAAAGGCCTGGCCGTACGCTCAAGCGAGGTACTCTTAATCTTGAACATCACACAGGATTATCTCTCACAGCTGGCGTTCACGTATTCCAAATGAGGGGGATAAAAAAAGGCGAATCGGTAATTTTCCCGATTCGCCTTTGAATTTGAACTACAGTTGTTACAAAAGGAGAGACATGGCTGGTTTAAATTCCCTTCTATATCTTATCTCTCAACGTTTCGCTGGTGGTTACCAACTCGAACTCGAGACACGATGACAATCCCCGCAGTCTTTGTCGTTAGAAAGCGTGCTGTGCCTACCAGCATCCCTAGGATCGTAATCCTTATAATGACAAGCGGCGCAGTAAACCGTATTGGCTTGAGGCGGGTAATACGGCGTCGCGTTCGAGTTAGTCGAAAACGGAATAGACTCGTTATGGGTTGTGTGGCATGTATAACACGACGGCACTTTCCTAGTACTGTGGTCACCTGGGTAGTTGTTGGTTGTATGTGTGAAATTGGCGGTCGGGACCCAGGCTGATGTTTTATGGCACTCCAAGCAATCCTGCGTAGTGACAAAATGGTCCTTCGGCTTACGTGGAGCTATATTATATTTATTATTTGTATTAGCAGGCTCGTGACACGACTTACATTCGTTGGTGTTGTTGCGGTGATCCCATTGGTCAGTCACAAAACTTCCTCCGATCTGATGGCAAAGGACACAGTCCAAACTCGTATCTAAGTGTCCCGTGGGCTTACTTTTTGTGGTTGAAACACTGCCATCGTGGCAACCTAAATTCGCGCAGTTGTTGGTAACTCCGGAATGATCGAATCCAGCACCGGCCCAGGTGTCTGTGGAGTGACAGTCACCACAATCCGAATTCACAGCGGTCGCAACGTGTGTGTCCGATTGACCGATGGCAAATGTCCCATTGTGGCAGTTCTTGCATTGGGTATTGCCGATCTGTTTGGCAGTGTGCCCAAAGATTGCCGGTTTGAAGCCCGCAGTCACATGACAAACAGCGCAATCAAGGTTGGTAGGCACATGGTTGACTTTTTTACCTATGACAGGATCACCATTATGACAGGTAACACAGTCGCCCGTGATATTCGAGTGGTCGTACTTGGCGCCGGCAAACGCTGTGGTGTTATGGCAGTTGCGGCAATCTTGAGTCGACTCCGTGGGAGGATGGTCTGCCGACATACCGGTCGCAGTACCATTGGGACCGTGACAGGATTTGCATTCGGTATCAGCGGTTATTGTACTGTGATCGAAAACCACATTCGCAAAACTGCCTCCGGGTGTGTGGCAAACGACGCAATCGTCAGTTGTGGTAATGTGGGTTACGCCCTGTGGTGTGTCATCTTTGCCGGTCACGGTGGGACTGCCGTCTACGTGGCAGGAATCGCAACGCTTACCTACAACGTCCGGACCGGTGTGGTCCACATAGCCGCCTGTAAAATCGGTCCCGGTGGATGAGTGGCACGCCAAACAATCCGAAGTAGTGGTAATGTGATCCGCGGACTTTCCTAACGCATTGGCTGACGCTTCATAGCCCCCATTGTGGCAGGATTCGCAATTGCCACTGATGCCGGTGTGATTGAAAAGCGATACTGAGAAGTCCGTGTTATTGTGGCAGAGGTAACAATCCTGGTCCGTTGGTACATGGGGAGTATGGGCAGGAGTTGTATCCGCTTTCCCGGGGGCGGGTGGGAATTTGCCATTATGGCACCCCTCACAACCGCGGGTGATTGGGGGATGGATATTATTTACAAATCCGTTTGCCGATGCAAAGCCGCCAGGGATTGTCGTGTCATCGTGGCAAACGCTGCAATCATCTATGGCCGGAATATGGTTCACAGGCTTGCTCGTCACCACTTGCTTATTAGCTTGATCGTTGGTGAACATATATTCGCCGTTGTGGCAAGTGTTGCAGCCTAAAGTAGTGGTTTCCGCTTGATGGGCGAAATTTTTCGCTGGTGCAAACGGTTCGGGGACCGCTTTATTGCCGGTCGAGTGGCAGGCGCTGCAATCCACACCGGTCGGCGTAGGCATATGAGTAGCCGGTTGAGCAATTGCGGTGTCTCCGTTATGACAAACCGCACAGTCGCTATCAAAGGTTGAGTGATTTATCAATGCACCCTTGAACGTGGTGCCAAGCTTCGTATTAGGATCGATGGAGTCAACATGACAGGTACCACAGTCATCAGTAGTATCTACGTGGCTCAATGTTTTACCGGTGGCAATCATGTTGTCATGGCAATCCATACACTGGTAAGTGGTTAGATAGGCATCGGTATGAACAAAGATACCGGTCGCAAAAGTACCGCCCGGCGATAAGTGACAAACCGCGCAATCATCGTTGTTGATGGGCGTTAAGTGCGTGCCATCTGTTGGCATGCCGAGCGCAGTTCCATCATGGCACCCGCTGGAGTCACAACGCGTTCCATCTTGAATTGTGCTGTGGTCAAAATTTCCAGCAAAAGCCGGTTTAAACGCATCAATGTTATGGCAGTTACCGCAATCGGCGCTGGTCTGCACATGCGGTGTCGGCGCTGAGCCCTTGCCAGGAGCGTTGATGCTGTTGGTGTCGTTGTGACAGGTTTGGCACGGCAGTACTGAGGGATCCACTTTGCTGTGATCGTATACGCCATTAAGACTGAAAGTCTGGGATATTGGATCATGGCACAAAACACAATCGACAGCGGATGTATCCGGATGGCCGTCTATGGGACCCGTTGCGCCGTTGCCATGGCAGTCAGTACAAGGTTGGGTGATGTTACTGTGATCCACATAGGCGGATGTAAAATCGATGGTTGTATGGCAAAGACCACATTCTTTTTCGGTCTCCACATGGCCGTCTTTCTTGTCCGCTTTGCCTTTGGCCACAATACTGTTGTGGCATGCACTGCATGGTTCTTCAATGCCGGTGTGGTCATAACTGCCGTCCGCTCTTAATGGTAATTCGACGAATTTATTGGTGTTGTGACATTCATCGCATTCGGCCGACGTGGGCTCATGGAACTGAGATTTGCCAATAGCTAAAACGCCGTTATGGCAATTACTGCAGGGATCGAAAATTTCGTGATGATCGAAATATACGGGTATCTCGAACCCGATGGTGGTATGACTGGTATGACAGGCTTGGCACATATTGCTGGTAGCAAGGTGGTCTCCTGATTTAGATCTAGCTACGTTACCTTCGGCGTCATAGACGTAGTTGCCATCATGGCAGTTGACGCAATAAGACGACAATCCCGGATGATTCCATTTTGGTCCGTCGGGATCTTCACCCTCAGTTTCCCGAACAAGTACAACAGCGACGTCGCGGGCACTGGCGCCGTTGTTGTCGGTGACCACAAGTTCCACCAGGTAGGTTCCAACGGCGTCCGCGACGAAACTGGGGCTCGCTGTGGTGACGTCTTGCAACACTGCTTTGCTGCCCACCGGTTTGGCGGTGAATGCCCACGCATAGCTCAATGGCGCTCCCGTTGACGATTGCGAACTGCTGCCATCCAATTCCGCTAGGTTCCCCGCTACGACCGCAGTAATAGGCACGGGTCCGGCTTGAATTGTCAAAGATTCAGCGGTAGGCGTTATTCCGCCGGAAGGTTCTTGCCCGCTTCCACCTCCGCCACCGCAACCGGCAGCAAATACAGTCAAAATTAAGATCAATAAGTAGCCTAATAGCGCTCGGCATTTTCCTTGAGTATTCATGCGTTAGCCCCCTAACATAGTGAATTCAACATCTTACATGGGTTTTTGGGATTTTTCTGAAAGCTGAATCAGCCGCTAGTATACCTGTACTTAACATATTTCGTAAGTAATAAATGTTATATCTACATAAAAAGCACCCGACGAGCCTGATTTCTCGTAGGTGGAAGAACTTACAGAGTGTAGTGCGTGACTGCTTAGGAAGTTGTCGATTTCTTCGCAATATCTATATAACGCTTCTCGCATTGAAAGGGTTTCAGTAATTTAATGAAATTTTAAGTTTTCGTAAGAATTGATTAATCTTTTTACAGCTGAAGAATTCTGTTTAAAATGGTATTCGTTCGAATTTTTGCTGTATTCATTAGGTTATTTCATTTAGATCAATGGGTTAGAAGCCGGCTTTTGACTCATTCAATGTCACAGCACGAATTAAGCACGATACTTAACTAATAAGTAGAGCAAAGGCTTCCGTGCAAACACGACACAAGTAAATTAGTATTTCATGATGCATTACAATAAGCTGCTTCATTCGGCTGATTAAGATTGACAAGTGACAGGGCCCTTGGCCGATGAGTCGCGACGTCTTGCCATATTCTAAAGACAACAAAAAACACACAAACAGTGTTAGAAAAACTACGTTTAAAACTTGCCGAAGTTGACGCCTTGCCACAGTTAGCCTTGTTGGGTGTGTGCAGTGGCCTTATCGCTGCAATGGTTATTACTTTATTCCGGCTTCTCATCGAAGAGACTCAGGCTGGTTTTCTACCTGGGGCTGATCCTGAAAACTACGAAGCGTTGAGCGTGATTTGGCGTTTCTCTTTGCCCGTATTTGGTGGGCTGGGCATCGGTTTATTGTTTCACGCGGCAAAGAAAGAATCTACTCAAGTAGGAGTAGTTCATGTGTTGGAGCGTTTGTTTTACTATCAAGGCTATATGCCGTGGCGAAACTTTATTTTGCAGTTCGTCGGTGCTGCGTTAAGTATTATCAGTGGTCATTCCGTAGGCCGTGAAGGTCCCGGTATCCACCTGGGGGCGGCCAGTAGCAGTTTTCTAGGGCAAATTTTGCGTTTGCCCAATAATAGCATGCGTATCTTAATTGCTTGCGGGTCCGCGGCTTCCATCGCAGCGTCGTTCAATACGCCCATAGCAGGGGTTATATTCGCTATGGAAGTGATTGTCATGGAGTACACCATCGCAGGATTTACACCGGTGATTTTGGCAGCCGTAAGCGCGACTGTGTTAACCCGTTCGGTATTCGGCGATGAGCCTGCCTTTATTGTGCCGCCATTGGAACTGGGGTCCATGGCTGAACTGTCTCTGGTGATTGTTTTGGGTATCGTTATCGGAGCATTGGCGGCGTTGTTTATATTTTTACTGCAAACCAGCGCTAAATACACCAATAATTTACCCGTTTGGCAGAGAATGACGTTGGCGGGCCTAGTGATCGGCCTGATCGCGATACCGGTGCCTCAAATTATGGGGATCGGTTACGATACGGTAAACATGGCTATGTTGGGGCAAATCGGGCTGCTGACTTTGAGCGCTATTGCGTTGGCGAAATTGACTGCGACCAGCCTTGGCGTGGGCTGCGGTTTGCCGGGCGGCTTTATCGGCCCGTTGTTGGTTATCGGCGCCGCGGGCGGCGGGATCATGGGTGAGGTGGCGCAGTGGATATTCGGCGCCGATGCTTCTTCGGCCGGGTTTTACGCCATGATCGGCATGGGCGCCATGATGGGAGCGACTTTGCAAGCGCCATTGGCGGCCTTAATGGCGTTACTGGAACTTACAGTAAACACCCCTATAATCATGCCCGGCATGCTCGCCATCGTGACTGCGGGCATCACCAGCAGTTTGTTGTCTAACAAACGCGGCGTGTTTTTATTATTGCTGAAAGCGAAAGGGCTGGACTACCGCGATGACCCCATCGCACAATCGTTGCGAAGAGTGGGCGTTGTGAGCAAAATGAACCGCTCCTTCGTACGGTCTAATCGGTTGCTGGAACGGGCGGACGCACGACACTTGCTTTTGAAAGAGCCCCAATGGATTGTGATAGAAGAAGAGCACAAGCCACTGGCGTTGTTGATGTCCGCGGATTTACTGCATTTTATCACCGCTCAGCAACAAGAGGATATCGATTTGCTGGAAATACCCGGGCAACGCTTTGACAGTCAGTTAATCAATATGCGGGCGACATTGCAGCAGGCGTTGGATTTGATGGATCAAAAACAAGTGGACGCGCTTTGTGTCGGGTCTATCGATTCGGAGGGAAATACGGTGGTTCATGGTATATTGACGCGTCAAGTGATTGAGTCTTATTACCGCTATAAATGATTTTTAACCACGAAGGCACGAAGATTGAAAAAAATTCAAATTCCAGGGTTTTAGGTTTTTTCTTCGTGCCTTCGTGGTAAATAGCAAAAATGATTCAACGAAAAATTAAGTACGAAAAATTTCAGTAGAGGATGCCAATATGCCCTGGGTCATCGCGTTTCATATTATATTTATGGTTGTCTGGTTCTCGGGATTGTTTTATTTGCCGCGGCTGTTTGTGTACCACGCCATGTGTGAGGACCAGCCGGGGAAGGAGCGCTTTAAAGTGATGGAGCGCAAACTCTATGTCATGACGCATATCGGCGGCATTGGTACCGCTGTTTTCGGTGTGTGGTTGCTGGTGGGTTATGCTTGGCAAGCCTATTCGCACAGTGGCTGGTTGCATGTCAAACTGCTCATGGTGGCGTTGCTCATCGCCTACCATGTTTATTGCGGTAAATTGCTGAAGGATTTTAAGTTGGAGCGTAACATCCGCAGCCACAAATTTTATCGCTTAATAAATGAAATCCCCGTAATCCCGCTGGTTGTTATAGTTATTCTAGTGAAAGTCAAACCGTTTTAACGCAAGCAACAGCCGGATCGGTATCGTTGCGATTTGATAAAGGATTATCTGCTTACCGTGCTAAAAACCTGGTTGAAAGAATTAAGCGCGGCTGATATAGATGTGTAGTTTCTGGCTTCCACGGCGTGCAACCAGCTTTCCGCATCCATTAAGTGTTGCCCCCAATGCGCGTAAAAACTATTGTGCCAGATGTTGGCGGCGATATCGGGATTTTCTGGATGTTGATGTAGTAAATGTAATCCTTTTCTCAAATCGAAGTAGATATCGGTGAAATCATCCGCCAGACATTCGCACATGCAGTTTTTGATATCCTTACGATCCAGGTCCGACCACAAGATATCGTCGTTCCATAACAGTTCGTTGAGCTTCATAAACAACTCACATCGCTGATCATCATCGGGGAAATCGTAACTGCAGTGGTTAGCCGTAGGGACTTGTAAATACAATACGGCGGTGTGTAAGCGTGGAAGTAGCTTTTCCATTCGTCGCAACCAGTAGCGCTCGCTGCTGTCGTTATGGCAATGGTCAATCAAATGACAATAATCCATCGCAGCGGTGACCATAAAGTCGCACTGTGCATAATAGTCTGTATTCATGGATATTTGTGTATAGAACCAACTATTGTTTAAGTGTAGACGAGATTTCCCGAATTGAAGGAATTTTTTATATTTTGTTTTTTATCCTAATATAGTTCCTGATTATGATTATAATAAAAAAATGATATTTGCTTTGTATTGGATACAGATACTGATTGATATATCACTTGCATGATATGGAAACTTGATAGAGGTAACCATCATGATCTATATACATGTCGAGTTTTCGTATTCTCGTTTTTTAGAGTGTGTTAGACCTTTGATGAATGGTTGATATTTTGCAGGAGTTTATATGGCAATAGAATCGCAAGTCCCCACTGTTATGGTGTTTGCGGGTACCGATCCGAGTGGTGGTGCGGGTATGCAAGCGGATATCGAGACATTGGTGAGTATGGGGTGTCACGCCACCCCGGTAGTTACCGCCATAACGGTGCAGGACACCTTGGACGTTTACCGCTATCAAGCATTGGAGCCCAGTTTGGTGATCGAGCAAGCGCGGGCCGTGTTGGAAGATATCCCGGTGGCTGCGGTAAAAATTGGCATGCTAGGTAGTGTGGAAATTGTGGAAGTGATTCATACGCTGTTGGTCGACTATCCTAATCTGCCTGTGGTCTTGGATCCCATTCTTGCCTCCGGCGGCGGCGGTCAATTGTCCGACGATGACATTCAAGACGCCATGGTGAGTTTATTATTTCCTTTGGCTACTTTTGTCACACCCAATAGTCATGAAGCGCGGGCATTCGCCCCCGAAGCGGATTCTCTGGAAGCGTGTGCGCAGGAAATCCTCGAGCATGGCTGCGAATATGTATTGATAACCGGCACACACGAAAACACCCCGACAGTGATCAATAGCCTGTTTTCGGAGCGCCGATTGGTGGAAAGCTACCAATGGGAGCGCCTGCCCTCCAGCTACCATGGTTCGGGTTGCACATTAGCGGTCGCCATTGCGGGATTATTGTCACAAGGCCTCGATCCCATGAGTGCGGTGAGAGAAGCCCAGGAATATACCTGGGAAGCTTTGAAAAACGGCTATCGTGTTGGCATGGGACAACACATTCCAAACCGATTATTCTGGGCGCATGGAGAAAGCGATTAAGCTCCGAGGCTTATATGTCATAACGCCCGCCATAACCCCTTCAGAGGCAGATCCACAAAAACTGTTGAAGGATGTTGAGCTGGCCTTATTGGGTGGGGCCCGGCTGGTACAATATCGCGATAAATCCCAGGATCGGGCGCGACGACTGGCCGAAGCGACACAGTTGCTGACTTTGTGCAAGCAGCATCGCGCCTTGTTTATTGTCAACGATGATGTGGAATTGGCGGCCGGCGTTCAGGCCCATGGGGTACACTTGGGCGCCGAGGACGCATCGTTGGCGCAAGCCAGGCAGCGTTTAGGTGCTCAAGCTGTTATTGGTGCCTCTTGCTACAATCGCTTGGAGTTGGCAATTCAAGCCCAGGAACAAGGTGCCAATTATGTGGCTTTTGGACGGTTTTTCCCCTCGCGCACCAAACCTCAAGCTATACCCGCTAAAATCGCGCTATTACACCAAGCCAAGCAACAACTGCGGGTTCCCATAGTTGCAATAGGCGGCATCACAGCGCAAAATGGTGCCCAATTGATTGCCGCTGGCGCCGACATGCTGGCGGTAGTGGATGCGGTATTTGCGCAAAAAGACATCTTGGCGGCCGCCCGAGAGCTGGCCGATTGTTTTTTAGAGCCAGTCGATGATTAGTTACGGTTCTCAACCCGCCGCGGTCCAAAAAGTCACTTCAATAAAAAGCAAAAAAATAGAAAAAGTAAAAAACCCGCAAAAAGCATAAAAAAAGTAACAGACAAAACAGACAAAAAAGGTTTAACAATGACTCGATCTCATGACTTATTCGTACAAGCCCAGAAATACATTCCCGGTGGCGTGAATTCCCCGGTACGCGCCTTTCGTGGCGTGGGTGGTGATCCGGTATTTTTCAAACAAGCGCAAGGTGCCTACTTAACCGACGAAGACGACAATAAATACGTGGACTATGTGGGATCCTGGGGGCCGATGATCGTCGGCCACTCGCATCCGCAAGTATTGCAAGCCGTGCAAGCAGTCGTTGCCCACGGGCTGGGTTATGGCGCGCCCACGGCGATCGAAACCGAAATGGCGGCCAAAGTCTGTGAATTGGTGCCGTCGGTGGAGTTGGTGCGCATGGTCAATTCCGGTACCGAAGCCACCATGAGCGCCATACGCCTGGCCCGCGGCTACACCGGGCGGGATAAATTGGTGAAATTCGAAGGTTGTTACCACGGCCACTCGGATTCCTTGTTAGTCAAGGCAGGTTCCGGGGCGTTGACGTTGGGTGTTCCCACCTCGCCGGGTGTTCCCGCGTCATTGGCGCAACATACAATTACTTTGCAGTTTAACGACCTTGATCAAGTGCGAGAAGCGTTTAAAGAAGCAGGCGATCAAATCGCCTGCATCATTGTCGAACCGGTGGCCGGCAATATGAACTGCGTGCCACCGGTACCAGGGTTTTTGGAAGGCTTGCGGGAAATTTGCGATCAATATCAATCCGTTTTGATTTTTGATGAGGTGATGACCGGATTTCGCGTCGCTTTGGGTGGGGCACAAGCCTATTATGGCGTAACGCCCGATTTGACCACCCTGGGCAAAGTCATAGGCGGTGGCCTGCCGGTGGGCGCTTTCGGCGGTAAAAAAACCATCATGGAAAAAATCGCCCCATTAGGACCGGTGTATCAAGCGGGCACTTTGTCGGGCAATCCCGTGTCCATGGCCGCGGGCTTAAAGACCTTGGAGTTGGTATCGGCCGCGGGGTTTCACGATCAATTAAGCCAGACCGCCGCGGCATTGTGCAAGGGGCTGGAAGATCGTGCCCAAGCCGCCGGTATCCCCTTGGTAACGAATCAAGTAGGCGGCATGTTCGGGTTTTTCTTTACCGATGCGCCGTCCATTAGTAGATTCGCCCAAGTCACCCAGTGTGACATTGAGCGTTTTCAGAAGTTTTATCACGCCATGTTGCAAGAAGGTGTGTATTTGGCCCCGTCGGCTTACGAGGCCGGTTTTGTATCCTCGGCGCACGACGACAAAGCCATTGGCTTAACCCTGGAGGCCGCTGAAAAAGTATTCAGCACATTATAGTTATCGGCGTTTCAAGAGATACTCCATGGGGAATCAGCAAGGAAGCCCGATGGGCCTGGTTGCTCAATAAGCTTTTTACTCATGACGCTTGCCACTCTGCAACCTTTGCTGGATTGGATACAAAACCATCCCGGTTTGGCGGGACTGCTGGTGTTTGCGGTTGCGGCAGCGGAATCGTTAGCGGTTATCGGTATTCTCGTGCCGGGTATCGTGTTTATGGTGGGCGTAGGCGCCTTGATTGGTTTAGGCGTGTTGGAACTCTGGTCGACCGTGGTGTGGGCGGCCGCAGGCG
>JASFLF010000041.1:0-11294 GCA_050118235.1 Gammaproteobacteria bacterium
TCACCTTTGGTACCGAGACGGTCAACACCGATATGTACCGCCGCAACATAGCGCAATCGCTACTATCGGTCGCTCAAAGTAACTTTAACAACACGGGGCTAAAATTCGACCAGTTTTTCACCATTGCTTCCGGTTATAACGATTCAACCGATGCCATTTTCGCCAACCAGCCGATCACCTTACTCAGCTCAGAGGGACCGCTCATCACCAGACTGAATCCGGGCAAAGAAAGCACGCTCACCGGCGAGGTGGAAGTGTCGGCCAGCGTCAATGACGTAACGGGAATCCAACGGGCCACTTTCTGGTTGGGCAAGACTTTCCTGGGCAATGCGAAAAATCCCTTGAGTCCCTCCCTGTCTTTTAATTCCAGACGCTTTCCCAGCGGCGCACATCGCCTGAAAATTAATGTGTTAAATAAAGAAGGTAAAGAATCCACAGTCACCCATTATGTCTATGTAAACAATAAAGTGAAAAAAGGCAGCTCACTAACCAATGCTCAAAATAGTGCTGCAAAATAATTATGTAAAAAATTTCACATTGAAGCTGGCACCCTCGCTTTTTTAGCCAATTGGACGGTTTATGTCACAAAAATCCAACAAAAAATACATATTCTTTGTACCGCTTTCATAAAACTGCAACAGTCCTCAACTACACTCATCCTGTCTGAAAATAATACAACACTTTGTGATTCAATTTGTGGTTCAAAGTGTTGTGGTTCTAATTAGCAGTCACAGGTGTGTAACCAATATGAGTAACAGCAAAGCCCGCCCTTTTAAATTAAACGGTCAACTAGCACTTACCAAAATTTCACAACTCAATACGGCAATTGAATCCGGCTTGGAAAAAATCACAGGCCTACATCGCCTGGATCAAATGTACCTGCAACTGCCGCCGGCAGACGATGATATTCACTTCTTAAAAATGACATTGGAATTATTCAAGCTAGACTGGCATATCCTGGATAATGAACTGGCCAATATCCCGGCCAATGGTCCGGCGATTGTCGTCGCCAATCATCCGTTCGGGGCCTTGGAAGGTATTCTTATGGCTTATATCCTGCGCCGCTATCGCAGCGATATTAAAATCATGGCGAATTATTTTCTGCAGCGCATCCCGGAAATCAGTGATATCTTTATAGGGGTCGACCCTTTTGGGGGCAAATCATCCACCAGTAATAATCTCAAACCCATGCGTCAAGCCACTCAATGGCTAAAACAAGGTGGGCTGTTATTGATTTTCCCGGCCGGCGAAGTCTCGCACCGCAAATGGTTTCAACCGGAAATCACCGATCCCCAATGGAGCAACACCGTTGCCCGCCTGCTCAAAATCACTCAGGCCACTGTGACGCCGATATATTTTCACGGTCAAAACAGCACGTTATTTCAATGGCTGGGACTGATCCATCCGCGCCTGCGCACCTTGATGTTGTTTCGCGAATTGCTCAATAAACAAAAATCGGCCGTCACCATTCGAATCGGTAAGACCATTTCCCATTCAAAACTGAAATCCTTCGATAGTGAATCGGAACTGTTGCATTTTTTGCGCATCCGCACTTATATGCTCAAAGATGCTGAAATGGCTAAGCAATCCCAAATAAAAGAATCTGAAAAAAAGAAATTGAAATTCGAAAAAAATTATAGTCAGGTCAAATCCTTAAGTGCTACCGTGCATCTCGAGCCCATATGCGCGGCTCCGCCCGCTTCGTTGATTTGCGCGGAAATTGACGCTTTGCCGCAAACCCAACAGCTCACCGAAGCCGGCAATATGCAGGTTTTTTACGCCACGGCCAAGCAAATTCCGTGGGTATTACAAGAAATCGGACGCCGGCGGGAAATCACATTCCGTGAAACCGGAGAAGGCACCGGCAAATCCATCGATTTGGACCTATTTGATGAGTACTACTATCATTTATTTGTGTGGAACAAAGCCAATCACGAGGTTGTGGGCGCCTACCGCATGGGCTTGGCGGACAAAATTGTCGAACAATTCGGCATCAAAGGTCTGTATACCCGTACTTTGTTTAAATACAAGCGCCAGTTATTGGAGTCCTTGTACCCTTCTATTGAATTGGGGCGCTCTTTTGTTAGAGGCGAATACCAGAGGAATTTCATACCGCTCATGCTGCTCTGGAAAGGCATTGGCCAATTCATTGCACAAAATCCCCGCTACCGTTACCTGTTTGGCCCGGTTTCCATAAGCAGCGAATATGAAACCGTATCACAACAGCTATTGGTGGATTTTCTAAAAAACAACAACTTCCATCAACAGCTTGCCCGCCACGTCAAACCGCTCAACCCTTTCCGCAACGCCATCAAATCGTCCTGGAGCAGCAACGATTTCACCGTGGTGAATGATATCGAACAAATTTCCGATATCGTCGCGCAATTCGAAAAAGATCACAAAGGAGTCCCCGTACTGCTGAAACAGTATTTAAAATTAGGCGGTACACTTTTAGGATTCAATGTAGATCATGATTTTAATAATGCGCTAGATGGCTTGATTATGGTGGATTTAGTAAAGACAGACCCCAAGGTGTTAAGCAAATATATGGGGCCGGAACAGACCGAGGCGTTTTGCGCTTTTCATAGCCATTCCATGACTAAAGCGTCGTAACAACAGAACGGTGGATTGCTCAAGATTCGAATTTTTCGCTCTAATTGAGGGCGCATCACCATTTTTTGGCGACCGCTGACGATAGGACGTACAAATTGCTTTATACTCTTCAATTCTTCCTGATTGATGTGAGGAGTCCTCTCAATGATAGAACGCAGAGTATTAAGCAAAGATGAACAAGGCATTCGGGACGGGCTGCAGAAGCTGAGTGAAATGGTGCAAACGGCCATTGACCAGGCGTGTCGGGCACTCGCCGACCTGGATACGTCTCTGGGTGAAGCCATTATTGCCGGCGACGCAGCGATAAACGCTCAGCAAGCAGACATCGAACAACAATGTTTGACCACCATTGCCACGCAACAACCGGTGGCCACTGATCTGCGGGTATTGGTCGCGGCCTTACACATTAGCGTTGAATTGGAACGTATGGCGGATTACGCCGCCAGCATAGGAAAAACCATTATAAAAATGGCAAACGAAAAACCGATTGATGATATTGGCGAAGTTTTGCAAATGGCCGATTCCTGCCAAAACATGCTGCGACAAGCAATCCAAGCCTATATGGCTTATGACTCCGAACGAGCCGTCAACATCGCTGAGCAAGACGGGGAAATCGACAACATGCAAACCCGGATCTCAAACAACATCATCCAGCAAATGTGCGTAAACACCACGCTTGTACCGTTCGGATCTTGTTTGTTATGGATTGTCCATAACCTGGAACGCTTGGGTGATCGCGCCACGAATATTTGCGAGCAAATCGTATACATTAAATCCGGCAAATTTATGGACCTGAACCGTTAAGACAACTCTCGTGGCCACTCCAAAACAACGTGAACTGTATATCTTGCGGCACGCCAAATCGGATTGGGATTCCAGTGCGCAGTCGGATTTTGAACGCCCCTTGGCTAAACGCGGGAAAAACGACGCTCCCGCCATGGGAAAATGGATGGCGAAACAAAAGATAAAAATCGATTACATTGCCAGTTCTCCGGCTGAGCGCGCCAAACAAACCGTCTACGCCGTGGTCAAAGAGCTAGACATCTCCAAAAAAGAGATTCATTTTAACGACAAAATCTATATGGCCAGTCTTGAATCCTTATTGCGGGTGCTGGGTGAAATTCCAAAAAAAGCGCATAGAGTCATGCTGGTCGGGCATAACCCGGGCTTGGATGACTTACTGCAATACCTGGTGAAGGATCCGCCTTTGACAGAAAGCGGAAAGCTATTAACCACCGCATGCCTGGCGAGGATTACCTTGCCGCAGGACTGGATACAACTGCAACGCCACTGCGGCAGTCTCATCGACCTCACCCGCCCCCGCGATTTCGCGTAATACATTCCACGGCAGAAGTAAACCACGAAGACACGAAGTACACTGAAGAAGAAAACCTTTATAAACTCTTCGTGAGCTGCGTGGTGATAACACGGGTACTCAGCTAAATTGATGTCGAAAGACTATTGCAATGTAACAATAATTTCACATAACCTTAACACCACTGAAAAACTTTAAAGCCATACTGCCCGGTATGGCAAAGATACACAAGGTTAAGCCGCTTCGCTTTCGATCTATCTGGATTTCCGATGTGCACCTGGGCTTTAAGGGGTGCAAGGCCGACTACCTCCTTGATTTTCTAAAGCACACTCACTCCGAATACCTTTATCTTGTTGGCGATATCGTTGACATCTGGAGCATGAAAAAAAGCGTCTTTTGGCCTCAAGCGCATAACAACGTGTTGCGCAAGATTCTTACTAAAGCGAAAAAAGGCACCAAAGTGGTGTACATTCCCGGTAACCACGACGAATTGTTTCGGGACCACGTCGGCGTTCATTTCGGCAGTATCGAAATAAAAAAAGAGGAACTGCATATCAGCCAGCAAGGTTTGCAATTTCTCATCCTCCACGGTGATGAATTTGATAGCGCAGTCAAATGCAATAAAATCCTGGAAATAATCGGCAATCACGCATATGATGTCATTCTTGAGCTTAACCGAGTCGTTAATTTTATCCGCAAAAAATTCGGCTTCCCCTATTGGTCTCTTTCAACGTATCTCAAACACAAAGTTAAGAATGCGGTAGAATATATAGACCGCTTTGAATTGGCCGTGGCCCATGAAGCCCACAGAAGAAAAGTTGACGGTTTGATCTGCGGTCACATCCACAAATCAAACTTACGCGACATCAATGGGATACGCTATTGCAATACCGGTGACTGGGTGGAAAATTGTACGGCTCTCGTGGAACACCGCAATGGTGAAATGGAAATTCTTCACTGGGCCGACGAGATGAACAAACGGGAACAAAACATCGCCACCAAGTCCATCAAACAAGTCGCTTAGTCTCCCATATTGTTAATTACTATTACCGAACCGGTTTATAATCTACAATTCCTGGAAACGGATAACACGTTGAACCTAAAATCATCAGTTGGACACCGTGCAGAGTAGCCCTGAGTGTTCGACTGGCGTAACAGAAAAAGAGTTAATGGCCCGGTCCTTAGCAAGTTTTTTTGTATAGCCAGACGGGCACTCAGGGCTGCTATGCATGGTGTAGCGCCTTCACTGTATAAGTGAATGTCGGATTTACTGGTTTGGTGATAATATACATGCGCTTAACACCTCATTGTAGCGGTCAACTGATTATTTTAGGTTGAAGGAGCGTACTTGCGAATCCTGATGATTTCTGATGTGTATTTTCCCCGGATCAACGGGGTATCGACATCCATAAACACGTTTAAAAATGAGCTTGAAACCTTAGGTCACCAGGTCAATTTGATTGTCCCTCACTACAGCACTACGGAACAAGTCGATCCCAGCATTGTTCGCATCCCGTCTCGATATTTACCGTTAGATCCCGAGGATCGCGCCATGCGCTGGGGTAAAATATACGAACTGCAAGAGGGATTATTCAAATCCAATTATGACATTATCCATATCCAGACTCCTTTTATAGCTCACTATGTCGGTGTGTCGCTGGCAAAAAAACTTCAGATCCCCCGAGTTGAAACCTATCACACTTACTTTGAGGAATATCTATATCATTACATTCCCTTTCTGCCGAAATCCTGGATGAAATACGTTGCCCGCCATTACACCAAAACGCAGTGCAATGATCTAGATGCGGTCATTGTTCCGTCAACTGCAATGCAGGAAGTGCTGATGCGCTACGGCGTAAAAATATTTACCGAAGTGCTGCCCACCGGCATTGAATTGGAAAAATTTCAATCTGGCGACGGCGAAAATTTCCGTAAAAGCTATAATATTCCGCTCGACCGCCCTACCCTGATTTTCATTGGCAGAGTGGCATTTGAAAAAAACATCGATTTTCTGCTCCATGTTGTCGATAAAGTGCGTCAACGCATCCCAAATGTTTTACTACTTATTGCCGGCGAAGGGCCCTCATTGCCCCATCTAAAAAAGCTGGCAGAAAAACTACACTTAAATAACAACGTGATCTTTGTAGGCTACTTGGACCGCAACAAGGAATTACTGGATTGTTACGCCAGTGGCGATGCGTTTGTGTTCGCCTCCAATACGGAAACCCAGGGCTTGGTATTGTTGGAAGCCATGGCGTTGGGCGTGCCGCTAGTGTCCACCGCGGTGATGGGCACCAAAGACATCTTAGCGCCGAACAAAGGAGCTTTGGTGTGCGATGAATCCATTGATGAATTTGCCAACGGGGTTATAACATTACTTGAAGATAAACAACTCAGGGAAAAACTGAGCAAAGAGGCCTTGGAATACGTCAAAACCTGGTCAGCGCCAAACATGGCAAAAAAGTTGGTTAGTTTTTACGAACATGTAATTCATAATGTTGCAAATTGCCACCCTCATTAACAAAACACACCCCATTAAGTGTCATCATTTAGTCTATAAAATGGATTTATAGCGTATATAACATCTTTCTCCTCTTAATGTAACCGCAATCAGTCTATACTTATACGTTGACGCTTTTATAGCTTAACTAATAAAAATCACAACGTTCGTTTATGCCAATAAACATTTGCTGCGAGAATGACCTCCAGAGAATTTAAAAAACGGTTTTTAACGTTAATTCTGTTAGCCTGGACCATACCGCCTGTTTTTGGTTTGTCATTTCTGATATTTATCAACATGTTTAGCGCCTCGCAAATGCTGGATATTTTGTCCAGCCCCGTAGAGCCGGTGTTCGTAATAGCGTCGCTTGTTCTGGCCGTCGTTTATTTCAATCACTACTGTCGAAAAATATGTCAACACTTGGATTCACCGAGTACAGCCACCGGTGAAGCCGTGCTTTCACACGTCAAGAGCTTCCCGCTGCATTTCTGGGGAATTTTTCTACTCTATCTACTCATAGCGCCGGTCACCGTGATTTATAGTGCCGAGATATTTTCCGACTTCGTGGCCCGGCCGGTAGATTGGTTCCGGATAAATCTGGTGGCACTCATCGTCTCTATCATTGTCGGGTTGCCCATATTTTTCCTGTTACAGGATTTATTTGGAAAAATAGCCAACCACCTGCCTATCACCAAGCCCCACATCACGCTTAAGACCAAAGTGTTTTTGATTGGCGCGCTAGTGCCGTTGCTTATCGATACGATGATTGTGCAATATTATTGGACACGCACCGGATATTTTACCCAAGAGACCTTCGTCATATGGTTGTTTCTGGAACTGCTCGCCATCTTAGGCAGTCTGATTTTCGTGCATAGTGTCTCGCAATCCTTGCAACCGTTGGAACGGGCCATACAGCAACCGCTGGCCTACCTCGAACAAAACTATTCACTTATGACACCACAGTCCACGGATGAATTGGGAATACTCACTTTAAAATACCAGGAAATGCTGCAAAACCTGCGTAAACAACATTCCAAGCTGGAGGCGCTGGTACAAGAACGGACCAAAGAACTCGCGGCCGCTAACAAAGAACTGGAGGCGTTTTCCTATAGTGTCTCCCATGACTTGCGGGCGCCTTTACGTTCAATCAGTGGCTTCAGTCAAGCCTTGCTGGAAGACTACCCCGACAAACTGGACGACACCGGCAAACATTATTTAAACCGCCTAAAAGCCGCCTCAACTCATATGGCCCAACTGATCGAAGATATGATGTTGCTATCTCAAGTAAACCAGGCTGAGCTTGATTTTAGCGAGTTGGACTTGTCCCGGATGGCACGAAGAATTGTGGAAAACGCCATGGAATCCGTAACAGATAAAAGAATTGAAATTAAAATTGAAAATAACATAACCACTTATGGCGATGAGCGTTTGATTCAAATATTACTCGACAACTTAATTAGCAACGCAATGAAATATTCCAGCAAGGTCGATCATCCCACAGTCGAAATCGGATTCGACATTGCCAAACTTGCCTTTTATGTCAGGGATAATGGCGTGGGTTTCGATATGCAATACATCGACAAAATATTTATCCCCTTCCAACGTTTACACCGGCCCGAGGACTTCGAAGGCACCGGCATTGGATTGGCGACCGCCTCCCGGATTGTTACCCGCCATGGCGGAAAAATCTGGGCATATTCTGAAGTAGGTAAAGGTGCCACTTTTTACTTTACTTTAAGCAAAGAAAACTCACATACCTCAAGTAACAATGCTTATATAAAAAACGCTTATCTAAAATTAGTCCATCCCGCCTAAACTATGAAAACAGTGCAAGAAATTCTCAACCGCATTCGCTGGGATGAGGAATTTGCCACGCAAAAATTCAAAATCGCGTATTTTGACCGCCTGAAGCAGGATTTAATAACGGTTGATTTCAGCGAACTGCAGTTTTCACCCGATGATCACTTTTGTTTCCACTTGGTCGACGAATTAGGCGCGACACACTCGGTCCCATATCATCGGGTGAAGGCAATCTATTGCGATGATGCGCTTATTTGGCACAGAGATTAGTAAAAAACGATTACAGGGCATTCGATCCTACGCGGTGAAAATACTGAAATATCACTGCGGAATTGAATACATTCTTATACAGGTTTAACCGGCTTGCCGATTGAGTCCGGCGCAGGAAAAAACACCGCTGCCGTGATATACAGCAACACAGCCAGCAAGATCACGACGGTAAATCCATATTGAACCGCGATCAGCGCCGCTAACACCGCGCTAATCACCGAAGCACAACCATTGATGGCCCAAGCCCAGGGTATTAACCGCTGGCTTGACGCACTCAGCTCTGACAACGCCACCGGAAACGGCATGCCCATTAATACCGCGACCGGACAAACTAACAGCACCGAAAAAGTCATTTTTAACGATAACGGTAATGCCATCGTGAGGTTAAATAGCGCTGGTAACAATTGGATATACAAAATAGACAATACGCCGATGCCCGCGACGGCGTACCTTGCGATGCGGCGTCGCTCAACTTTGACCAATAAACGCGCTGACAAAGCGCTCCCCAAGCCGGAAAAAAACAAAAATCCGGTCAATATAGCGGTGGCCGCATAAACGGGATGATGCAAATACAACATGAATTTCTGCATAAAGACCATTTCCAAAAACAAAAAAGCCAATCCAATGGCCGCGAAATAGATAAAAACCTTAAATTTCAAATACCGGCCGGTGACGCTGTGCTTCGGGCTTGTGAGTAGTTTTAGTGGCGCGATAATCAATACTATGCTTACCAACAACACCTGTAACAGGGTAATCACCAACAACATATACCCCCACTCCACCATGGCCATTGCTCCTTGCGCGCGAAGCGCCAGCAACTCCTTCAGCGTTCCCCATTTGAAAAAGTTGAAAAAATACGGTTTGTCATCCGTCGCGGGCTTGATGTCAAATTTATAGTCATTCATGAAACGATCACTGTCTTTGCTGAGCAATGCCGTGGCCGCCATAAAAAAATATGGTTGATTGAGGATGTTAAATTGATTGGCATCTTTCGCTTGCATACCCGGATAATAAGCTGCGTCGAAGGCACGCTCTTGATTGAATCGCCCCATGGCTTCGACCTCTTTAGTCGTAAACGGCGTTGTTTTTACCAGCAAAGTGCTGGTCTGCCAGCCCCGGATTAAAACAAGATGGTCTGCCGGATGATGGATACCCGACAATTTTAGCGCTTTAATTGCCGTTGCGAATAATTTAATAGTATCTTTGGGGGGAATTTTTACCCACCGGGTTATGGCCAAATAACCTCGCGAATTCAAACGCGCCAGAATCTTCGTCATAGCCTCGACGGTGTATAAATAACTTTCATTTAAAGCATATAATCCTGATGATGCGGCACTAAAAGAATCCAACATGGCCAGTTGTATCACGTCATACTGATTTTTGTCCTGCAAAACCATATCACGCGCCTCCCCCACTCTCACCTCGACATTGTCCGATGTGTATAGATGCCCGCTGTACTCGGCGAATCGATCCGTGAGCCAATCAACCAATTGCGGATTAATTTCCACCGCAACGATATGAGTTGCACCGTGGTATTTTGCCTGCAACACCTCAGATCCGGCACCCGCTCCCAATACCAACACGTCTTGCGCCTCCCGCAAATGATAGGGTAAGGCGGAGGTTAAATAATCAAGGTAAGTCAATTGTTGTGTATCGCCGGAGTACCGCGTGATGACCGTCATTGCGTCCGCGTCGGTAAAAACCGCCAGTTGTTGTGGCGGCGTTTGAGTAGCAAGTAAACTCAATCCCGGCGCAAACCGAAAAGGTACATTCTCACTTTCAACCACGGATAACAAACCTAAGGGACTGGAACGTTGTGTCACAACATGCGTCCCGGAAATATTCAATATTTGCGATAGCGATTTGTAGGGTGAAATTTCTAACTCCAACCATGATGATGGAATAACGGCAATTAAAAGGGCAACCCCAATTCCTACCACTACCGCCGCATGCTTATGATTGCCCACTTCTATCCAGGAGACCAATGCCGCCAACACACCCGCCATACCGAGATATCGAACCACTTCATTGGGAAATACCGTAAACAGAATCACAATAATTCCCAGGCTACCGAAGCCTGCCCCGATTAGATCAACAGCGTATATTTTAGAAATATGTGAGCCAAAACATATGAACGATAACGCTATACAGTTTGCGGCGAAAAAAAACGGCAGTGACAAACACAAATAAATAAACAATAACTTAAAATAGCTCGCCCAATCCCAAAACAGTTCTTCGGGATTGAAACGAATGGATTGTGCGATCACATAGCTAAGTAGTATGAACACGCCAAATAACAGACAATTGGTAAAAAAGGCGGCAAAAAAACGCTTCGTCAACCATTGTTGCGTGATCGATAGAAACGTGCCGCTTACACCATAACCCAATAGCGCCAGACTGATAATCATATAGGCGAAATGGTGCCATTGGATGATGGAAAAAATTCGCATCAACAAAATTTCATAAGCTAACGCAGACATGGAAACCAAGAAAATAGAAATTGCGGGAAAACGACTGGATTGGCTGGCAGTCATATTGCTATCGGATTATTAAAGTTGTTAGTGTTATTAAAGGAACCTCTGAATAAGTCCATGATCGGCATTCAGCCCCCCGAGATAGTCAACTACATCGTTGCAAAACTTGGAAATATTCCCGATATTCCCTGCGTTTTGCGTCTCGTATTTGACTGTCTCGGGAACCTGCTTGCTCGACCAGGACTTATTCAGAGGTTCCTAAAGTAATTAGGGTTAGTGTTTACCTGTTAATGGCACGAAACGCACCGGCAATAATTGCTTG